>JADLHE010000289.1 GCA_020848965.1 Saprospiraceae bacterium | reverse complement strand
GATTTTTTGATACCAAATTTGAGAGGTTTCTTGGGTGAAGCTATAAAATACTCGGACTCTAAAATGCAAAGGGGAAGATTGAAGTTTGATGACGGTAAAACGTCAATCCACATTGATAAAATTGATGATTTTGATAACAGGCTAAAACGTTTGAAAGATACTGGAGGCTATTTTACACTTTACAATGGAAGGTTGACTTGCAGTCAAGGTTCACTATCATTTGCGGATGCAAAAGACACCTTATCGGCTTTTACTTATTTTTTGTATTTCATAAATGGAAGCAGATGTTCTGCAATTATTAGACAGGGAATATACCAAGAAAATGAAGTGTGGTGTGATTTCACAAATTACAACATTGATTTGAGGACAAGCACAAGTATTATATCATGGATACCTGCATTTTCGATTGACAACTTCAATGATTTATGGCAGAATTTCCTAAAGACATGGAAAGAAGATGCAGATTTTCTGTCAACTGCCATTCACTGGTATGTAGAAGCAAATCGAAATTCTGGCCTTGTTGAAGGTTCAACGATAATGATTCAAACAGCGATTGAACTGATTTATAATTGGTATATAGTTGAAAGAAAGAAGATGCTAAGAGGTAAGGACATAGATAACCTTTCTGCCTCAAATAAAATTAGACTTCTTTTATCACAACTTGGGATGGATAGTAACGATGTTCCAGTCGGACTTTCGAGATTAGAGGAATATCGGAAGAATGAGAATCCACCCCTTGAAGATGCTCCTGAATCATTTACGCAAATTAGAAATTCAATTGTGCATCCTCAAAGCGAAAAGAGAAAGAAACTAGCAAAAATTAAAGACCTTGCAAAATACGAAGCGTTACAACTAGGTATTTGGTACGTTGAGCTTTCCATCTTGAAGATTTTGAATTACAATGGAAAATACACAAATAGATGTTTGTTACCAAAATTTTTGGGAGATGGAGAGGACTTTGTACCTTGGGTTAAAAATGAATCAAATGGCAATTGAATTCCATATTCGACATCAAATTCTAACTGACGTTTTCAAAGCCCCTCTAGCGGTAAAAGCCGTGGAGGCGGCGGCGCAGGGGGTGTTTTATTTGCGGAAGGAGCTACAAAGCACTGGAAAATCCTTGGCCGACCTGTACGACCCACTTAAAATGCCTGCTGAACTGCTTGCTGCCCATCACCGTCTTGACCTTGCCGTGGATGCTTGTTATGGCATCAAGAAGGGGTTTGGGAGCGAGGCGGGGAGGGTGGGGTGGTTGTTTGGAAGGTGGGGGGAGAAATATTCTGCATAATTTAATAAAAATAACTTTACATCATGAATGCCTCAGATACAAGAAGCCTACTTTCTATTGGATTGTGGAAATTTGACAAAAAAATCAACAACCTATTTAAACTTTCTGACAGCGATGATATTTCCTATGCATCTCATGTTAGGTTTTTTGGGTTACTCTATTTTAGTGAATTATTTCTAATTTGGATAATTTCAGGGACGCATACACCTCATAAATTTTACGGCTTGGAACTTATGAAGTGTCAAAGTTTTACTTTTTTTTTGGGGGGCTTAATCTATGGGCTTTTATCTATAAAAGTCAGCAAGTTTAGGTTGTTAAATAGTAGCTTGGTAATAACAATTATCGGTTCATTAATAACATTGTTTTTCACATTCTTTGAAATAGATAATTTATTTAGTTTGGGCAGGTTGATATCTTGTTTAGGTCTAGCTGGAGGTATTGGTATCAACTTAGTCACAGTTGCATTTAAGAAAAACCTTGAACCTAAATACCGTTCACGTGGTATTGCTCTATTTTCAGCATTTGGCTCATTAGGAACCGTAATGGCCTCTATACTGTTATATGTAGACTTCTATGGACATGCTTTAAAAATCGTGTTATTTCTGGGAATATTATCGAGTATAATTGCTATTTACAATTTAAATTATAAATCAAAGAAGGAAATTGTAGATATAAAATTGATTTCTTTTAGTAATTTAAGAAACCAGTTCATGAGTGTTGCTTGGAAAGTAATACAAATGATGCTTTTAGGGCTGCCAACTTTTTATATTACATCTTTATTGGCAACCAATTCCTTACTTTTTAAAGAGAGAATGCCTGGTATTAATTCTGATAATATTAGCGCATTTTGCCTTGGCCTTGAGTATCTAGGAATGTTTGCGGGTTATATAATTCTTTGTTTTTGGTCTGCAAAAAAATGGGGGGCAAAATATAAAAATATTGGGTACCTTTTCGGAGAAGACCCAGTGTTTAATAACAGGAAAAACTTGCTTATTGGAGGGAGTGTCTTACAAGTAATTTTTTTGATTGTATTATTCTTTACAAAGATTTCTGGTATTATTTTTTTGATTTCAATGTTTATAGGCTCTATTGGTGTTGGGAATTGGGCAATTATTTTAATGTTGATAACAGAGCAAAAAGAGTTTAGCAAGTACAGATATTTAGCAGCTTGTTTCATTCCTAACTTAATTCGATTTGGGTTGGTGATGTTACTGTGGGGGCAAAAAGAGTTGACAGATGTTTTCATAGACAATCCTGCATTAGAAAATCTTAAAAAAGAAATTCTAACTAATCCAACCTACACAAATGATAAGGATTGGCTTGGCCTATTTTTGGTTTCATGGGTTCTTTATTTTTTAATCTTTTTAGCGTTTACAAATTTTAAAGAAACGGGCGACCAAGAACTGAATAGCACGGGGCCAATTGGACCAAACCGAGCTGAAATATTTAGTCAAAGGTTATTTGCTTTTTTTAACAATGTTAAAGAGGATGTAAAAACGAGGGATAGCAAAATGACTATTGCAAATTTTTTGAAGCAAAAGTTTAGCGAACTAAAAACAATATTAGAGCCTTCATTGATAACTAAGGAAGGAATAATTGGTATAAACTTCTATTTCCAAGTATTTAACACTAAATTTCAAAAACCTGAAATTCTTGAAAGTGGATTTAGTGCAGAAGAGTTGAAAAATGAAAGAGTGAATTTATTTAATAAGAAAATAAACATCGAATCGACTACCTTGATTAAAATAGCACTTGAGACTAATAAAAAATATGCTTTAATATACAAATTTTCGACTCTTGATGGCAACAATGTCCTCATAAAGCCTGATGTCGATAGTTTGTGCTGGAATCTAGATGATGAAAATATGAATGAATTTTTCAATGAATTTCAAATTACAGAAAAAATTCAACAGAAATCATTGATTCAAAACAGAGAAACACACAATGAAATATTCAATTGTGAGCCTAGCAAAGATTACTTTACTTATTTTATCAGACCTCAATCTGAGTTAGAAAACTTTGATATTGGGGTATTGTTTATTTTGTACGAACCTCTCAAAGAAGAGTACATAGACACGTTAAGGTTGCTTTTAGATTTTTTAATAATGAGCGTAAAAATAGATTCTTTAGGTAGAGAAGTCTCAGTATTAAATTCAATAGAAGAGTACGAAAAAACAATTATTTCTAAATTCAATAGGCATGAGGTGCTTAAAGTTGGAAATGCATTACGCTGGTTTGTTTTGTTTTCCAGCACTGATGATAAAAGAAAATATTTTGATTCATTGTTTGCAACTGACCCTGAAAAATGTCTTTTCGAATTGGAAGCTTACATTGAAAGCTTGAAAGATAACGATAAGTTAAGGAATAATTTTTTATTAACCAAGAGAAGATTTAATGACAATTTACGTCGTCAGCGTCTAGGATTATCAAATCTGAATGAAATTTCTGTAGAACAAAACAATATTAACACAGCAATTATTGCTTTAATATCTGAAGTCTGTAACTATTAATCAGTTGTTTCAAGTGTGATTTCCGCAGCATCTAAGACACTTAGTTCAAACAAATTTGCAATTTGCAAAGCTACAGTACGGGCTAAGCTAGCGGCCGTGGCCGTAGCGCTTCATTCACAATCTCAGCCTCAACCGCACCCCATACACCCCTTCCTTCGCCTTCTGCGCCAACTCGTACCGCCCCGGGTAGGCCAAATCCAGCAGCCGTTGTGCGTTTTTCAGGCCGACGCCTTCTCCGCTGTTAACGTCGGGGAGGTTTTGAACCTCCCCGACGTTGGAGTTGAGGGACTGACGGAAGCTGTTCTCCACCGAGAAGTTCAACTGCCCCTCTTCCACGGTCAGGCTGATGCGGATGAAGGCATCGGGATTGGTGTCCACGTCGCTGTGCTTGAAGCTGTTTTCGATGAAATTGATGAGCAACAGCGGCGCTATTTCATGCTGGTTTTCCATGCCTTCGGCGTAAAAATCCACGTCCAGCCCATCTCCGTGGCGGAGGCGTTGCAGCGCAACGAAATCCTGCAAGAGTTCGGCCTCTTTCAGCAGGCTGACCCGCTCTCGGCTGCCATCGTAGAGGTGGTAGCGCATGATTTTGGAGAGGGTGGCAATCATCGGGGCGGTGTTGGGGTGCTGGCGGTAGGCGAGGGAATAGATATTGTTCAGGGTATTGAACAGGAAGTGCGGATTCACTTGGGTTTTCAGGAATTTCAGCTCGCCCTCCAGTTTTTCTTTTTGTAAAAAAACGGTGCGTTCCCGGTCCCGAAACCACTGCATGAAGCCGCCGAACATGGTGCTTAGGAGGAACAGCGCCAGTATTTGCACCGACATGAAAAAGTAGGCGGGCCAGCCGTAGCGTTCACACAAATACAGCCCGAACAAATGGTTGGTCTGGAAGCGCAGGAAAATCAGCACCGTCACGAAGCCCAGCCCCAGCATTGCGAAGCGGCCATATTTCTTTTCCAGCAAATAGGGGAGTATGAAAAACAGGTTGCCGTAAATGACCAGTCCGCCGAACACGATGCTGTTCCAGACGAAGGCCCAGCCCTGCGCCCGGTCGCCGAGCAGTGTGCCGCCCGTGCCGACGACGGTCAGGTAGAACAGCCAAAAAATGAGGTGGCCGATGATGGTGGCTTTGTTTTTCATGTGTATTACACCCAACATCGGGGAGGTTTTGAACCTCCCCGATGTTTAGGCGGGACAAAACTAATTCGCTCCGCAATCCCGCCGCCAAGTTTGCAACGAACCGCTGTTTTTCTGCAACGAGCGTACTGCCGAACCCCAGTTCGGCAAGTCCGCTGCCGAACTGGGGTTCGGCAATACCATTCGCAGGAATAATCCCGCCATTCGTTGCATTTTTGGGAAAAGGACTGGCCGACGCCGCAGTTTTGCCTCCGAAATTCAAAAGCACATGAGAAGCATACTCAGCTATATTTTCTTGTTTTTGGGGCTTTCGGCCTTCGGCCAAACGGGCGTCAGCCTTGCTGACTGCTACCGCTTCGCCGAGGCAAACACGGCCATTGCCCAGAACCCACAGCTCTTGGAGAAAATCACGGCACTGAAACTGGAAAACGTGGACGCCAGCCGCCTGCCCACGCTGCAATGGAACGCCAAAGCCACTTGGCAAAACGAGGTCTTTGGCTTGCCGTTCAGCTTCCCCGGTGTGGAGGTGAATATCCCAAAGACCAATATCGTCACCAACGTGGAAGCCAATTATGTGGTGCTCGATGGCGGCCTTGCCGAGGCAAAGAAAACGGTAGAAAAAGTGAAGCTGGCCGTTGACAATCAATCCGTTGCAGTGGAACTGAACAAGCTGCGGGAACAGGTGGACAGGTTCTTTTTCGGCGCTTTGCTGCTGCAAGAACAGACCAAGACCCTCGACCTCACCCTGAAGGATTTGCAGGCAAAAACCACCCAAGTCGAGGCAGCAGTGAAGCACGGCGTCGCCCTCGAAAGCGAGGTACTGAAGCTGCGGGTGGAGCAACTGAAAATCCAGTCAAAAATCGAGGAAGTGCAGAGCGACAGGCGGGCGCTGCTTTCGGTTTTGAGCAGCCTCATTGGGCAATCTTTGGATGCGAACGCAAATTTGAAAGTCCCCAGTTGGCAGTTGGCAGTTGGCAGTCAGCCCCTGCTTCGTCCTGAACTTGCGTTGTTTGATTTGCAAAAACAACAAGTGCTTGCCTCCGCCGGCCTGATTGACGCCCAATGGAAACCTAGGGTCGCCGCCTTCGCCACCACGGGCCTCGGCTACCCCGACCCTTTGAATTTTTTCGATGATAAAATCAGTCCGTACTTCATCGGAGGGGTGCAGTTTCAGTGGAAATTCTGGGACTGGAAGCAGGCGGAACGGGAGCGGGAAGTGCTGTCCGTGCAAACGCAACTGATTGAAAATCAGAAACATACTTTCACACAGACGCTCCAGCACCAAGACGGCAAGTTCCGGGAGGACATTGCGAAGCTGCAAAACCAAATCCGGCGGGACGAGGAGGTGGCCAAGCTACAAGCGGAGATTTTGAAGCAGCTTTCCAGCCAATTGGAAAACGGGGTGGCCACTGCCACGGACTATCTGCTGCAATCCGACGCCGAGCTACAAGCCCGGTTGGCGATGGAGGCGCACCGGGTGCAGTTGGCGCAGGTGGAGGCGGCGTGGCGGACGCATTTTGGGATTGACGATTAGCACAAACCAAAGACATGAATACCTCTTATAAAATACTCATTTTCAGCAGCTTATCCTTTCTTTTTTCCTGCAAAAAAGAAGTCCCCCGCTCCGATGCCTACGGCAATTTCGAGGCGGTGGAGACCATCGTCAGCGCCGAGGCGAACGGCAAACTGCTGTTCCTGCACGTTGCTGAGGGCGAACCCCTAAAGGCGGGCGAACTGGTTGCGCTGGTGGACACGACGCTGTTCCACCTACAAAAGCAACAGGCTGCTGCCAGCCTCGGCACCATCGGCAAAAAGCAGCAGGACCCGAACCCGCAAATCGCCGTGCTGGAGGAGCAGCGCCGCAACCTCGTGCGGGAGCGTGACCGGGTGCAGCGCCTCCTCGCCGACAAGGCCGCCACGCCCAAGCAGCTCGACGACCTGAACGGCCAAATCGAGGTGGTGGACGCCCAAATCAAGGCGGCACGGCGCTCTGCGGGCACAGTGAACACGGGCATTTTGGGTGAAAAAGACCCTGTGCTGGCGCAAATCAAGGTGCTCAACGAGCAAATCCGCCGCTGCTATGTGCGCAACCCCGTGGATGGTACAGTCTTGACCAAAATCGCCGAACCAGCCGAGGTGGTGGGCTTTGGCTCGCCGCTCTACAAAATCGCTGCGCTGGACACGCTGGAGCTGCGGGCCTACGTGAGCGGGGCGCAGTTGCCTGGCTTGAAAATCGGGCAGCAGGTGAGCGTGCTGGTTGACCAAAATGGGGGCGGTGTGAAGCCGTTGACGGGCACGGTGAGCTGGATTGCGAGCAAGGCGGAGTTCACACCGAAGACCATCCAAACCCAGGAAGAGCGGGTGAATTTGGTCTATGCTTTTAAGGTGAAAGTGGCGAACGGAGCGGGTGAACTTAAAATCGGAATGCCTGGTGAAGTGCTCTTTTCGAACCAACCAAAAAATCAGTGAAAATCAGTTTCATCTGTTAAATCAGTGTACAATCCAGTGCCATCCGCCATCAAAATATCCAATATCACCAAATCTTTCGGCAAGGTGAGAGCCGTGGACGATGTCAGCTTCGACGTGCGGCCCGGCGAGCTGTTTGGCCTCATTGGGCCGGATGGGGCGGGCAAGACGACGCTGTTCCGCATACTCGCCACGCTGCTGCTGCCGGATGCGGGAGAGGCCACGGTGCTGGGTTATGATGTGGTGAAAGCTTACGATGAAATCCGGCGGCGCATCGGGTACATGCCGGGGCGGTTCTCGCTCTACCAAGACCTGACGGTGAAGGAGAATTTGGAGTTTTTCGCCGCCATTTTCGGGACAAGCATCGAGCAGAACTACCATTTGATAAAGGATATTTATGTGCAATTGGAGCCGTTCAAAAACCGACGGGCGGGGGCGCTTTCTGGGGGCATGAAGCAGAAGCTGGCGCTGAGTTGCGCCCTCATCCATCAGCCCGAACTGCTGCTGCTCGACGAGCCGACCACGGGCGTGGATGCCGTGAGCCGCAAGGAGTTCTGGGATATGTTGGATAGGATTAAGGCGCTGGGAATCAGCATCTTAGTGAGTACACCCTATATGGACGAGGCGAGCCGTTGCGACCGCATCGCCCTCGTCCAGCATGGCCGCATCCTTTCGCTGAACACCCCCGACGGCCTGTTGCGGAGCTACCAAAAACCGCTGCTGGCGGTGCGCACGGCCAGCATGTACCAACTGATTCAAGACCTGCGGGGCTATGAAATGACGGACACGGCCTTCCCCTTCGGCGAGTACCTTCACCTGACCACAAAGGGCAGGGTGGAGGAGGGCGCAGTCGCTGATTTTTTGCGGAGCAAGGGGCATGAAAAAATAGAAGTGAAACTGGCAGAAGCGACGGTGGAGGACTGTTTTATGGCGCTGATGCAGTGAAAATTAAGCTGCCTTTGATACTGCTTCAACAGAGAGGTCGTAGTCAAGCAGCAATTTCTTCAAATCGTTGACAAATTGGCGTTTTTGCCGCTCGTACTGCCGAGCCATAAAGTCACCATTTTCGAGCTTTAGGTGCATGGCAATCATTTCGTTTACCCGCTTGAGTTGTTCTAGCAGGTCAATGATGCGGATGGCTTTCTCATCGAGGACTAATTCTTGGCTCATTTCAAATAGTGATTTTGATGATTCCTTTTGAAAACTGTTTATCTGCTCGGTTTGGCCTTGTTCTTCCAAAAAGGCTATGCCAGTAAAGATAATCGGAACGATAGGCAATGAAATTAGGGTGAGTTTCTGGATAAACTATGACTGGGTACGCATCCACCAGTTGCTTTGAAATTGCCCCAATATCATCAAAAAGTTGGCTTAATTCCACTTTGTGTTCCATAAATCCCTTAAAATCAATAAATAAAACAAGGTCAATATCTGCAGGGTTCGTCTTTTTGGTGATAAAGCTGCCATCAATCCAAATTTCGAGCGCAGAAGGCAAGATTTACTTTATTTGATTCAAAAATAGTTCGAATTGTTCAAAAATGGAAACCCTTGCACCTGAGTTACAGAATTCTAGCTTCAACGATTGAATGTCTGAATCAATCAATTCAGGTGGCGTGAGATTCCCCCGGAGGTCAAACTGGAAGTTCATAGCATGTTTATTTGACGCAATTTTAATCAAAAAAATGAACGGTGACATAAAACAAGCCCACCGCCTCATCAAGAAATTCAGTGCCTTCACCGCCGTGGACGCCGTCTCATTTGAGGTGGGGTAGGGTTTAGGAATTTGGCTTCCTCGGTGCGAATGAGGCGGTTCAGTGATTGCTTTATATATTATTGCTTGATAAACTTGAAGAGTAATAGCTGCCCGTCGGCAACTGCGTTTCCAAAATAAATGCCGTTTGGCAGCGATGAAACATCGAGACGGCAGCTAGCTTGGAGCGTCCTTTTGAGCATCAATTGGCCAGTTAAACCAAGGATGGAAACAGAGATTGACCCCACATTTTTTTCATGAAAATCAAAAGTGATTTCATCGGAAGTTGGGTTGGGGAAGACCGTCAAATTGCCAGTTGATGGGGCGTTTTCCACCGTGGGAGTAAGTCCGAAACAAGGGCCGTTGCCCACCTCGGCGAGCGGAAAATCATCGTCTTTGTAGCAGAGCAGGCGGTACGATTCGCCGTCCACGGCTACGCCCCACCAGCTTTGGAAGAAGCCGAGTACAGGGCCAAAACGCTCGTAGATGGCTGTTTGGTCAAAAAGGAAACCATCCGAATCGAGGGTGAATTTTTGGGTGGATTGGCCGCCAAAGGTCAAGTTCTCGACGGCAGAAACGGTGAGCGGGTCGTTCCACAAAAAGCCAAATTCCACAGTTTCATTGACTTGGTACTTGTTTTTGAAAAGGAAAATACTGAAGTCAAGACCTGCAAATTCAGTGAAAATCGAGTCGCCTGATTGCCGGATAAAATAGTCTTGCTGCTGCACTTGTACCAACGAACTATCCAAAATCGAGGCATGGAGTTTCTTGCAGGCATAATTGTTCAGAACGGTGTCTTTTTCATAATTCAGTACGAAAAAGCCATTGAAATTGGTCCAATACGTCTGGTAAGCATAGCTCCAAGTAGCGCCAACCGGGGCAAATTCGGTCTGGCTGAATGATGGCAAAGCTGGAAGCAGCAATGCAAAGACGAGTAAAGCACTTTTCATGGATTGCGTTTTATTGAAAGACAGTCCATCAAAGTTAAATGGTTTGTAAATATCCTTATGGGAACTGCGATAACAGCCAAGAATTTAACCAAGAAATTCGGCGCCTTCACCGCCGTGGACGCCATCTCGTTCGAGGTGCAGGAGGGCGAGATTTTCGGCTTCCTCGGAGCCAACGGGGCGGGCAAGTCCACCGCCATGAAGATGCTGACGGGGCTGCTCTCGCCCACGAGCGGGCAGGGCAGCGTGGCGGGCTTCGATGTTTACAAACAAGCCGAAAAAATCAAGCGGAACATAGGCTATATGAGCCAAAAATTCGCCCTGTACGACGACCTCACCGTGCGGGAAAACGTGCGCTTTTTCGGCGGCATCTATGGCCTGCGGCGGCGGGAGGTTTTGGATAAAACGGAGCGGCTGCTCGAAGAACTGGAGTTGCAAAGCGTTGAAAAACAATTGGTTGGCTCCTTGCCGCTTGGCTGGAAGCAGCGATTGGCCTTCAGCGTGGCGCTGCTCCACGACCCCCGCATCGTCTTCCTCGACGAGCCGACGGGCGGCGTGGACCCTATCACCCGGCGGCAGTTTTGGGAGATGATTTACAAGGCGGCGGCACAGGGTGTAACCGTCTTCGTCACCACGCACTACATGGACGAGGCCGAGTACTGCGACCGGGTGAGCATCATGGTCAACGGTAAAATAGAAGCGCTGGACACGCCGGGGAACTTGAAGCAGGCTTACTCGGCAGGGAGCATGGATGAGGTGTTTTTGAAGCTGGCGAGGGGGTGATTAATCGCTTGGTGGGTGTTCTCCGATGGAGAAAAGTGCTCTGCGGAGGTTTATCAATGGCTGGCGGTTCAGTTGTAAAGCCGATACGGTGGCCCTACCCGTTGGTGATGTGCCGATTATTTCGAGGGAGTCATTGCTCCAGGCAAAATGGTCGTGCCATGAGTTGGTTCTTGGATTGAAAAGTGGAACTTCGTTACCGGACACGGGGTCAACGGACACCGTTTTATTCGACTTCGGATTGTTGCAGCCATCGCAGGAATAGGCAAGGTTTTGCTCGATAGTTTTGCCGCCTTTGCTGATGGGTTGGATGTGTTCGACCTCAAAAAAGCCGGGTGCGAAATCAACAGGCGTTTTGCAGTATTCGCAACGATGTGCCGCACGTTCAGCCACCAGCTTGCGAAGTTTGACGGGAACTTTTTGCTCAGGCATAAGCAAGTGGGGCTTGAATGCCAAGTTGTTTCATCAATGCTTTGACTTCAACACCCCTTAATTTGGCAAGTTCCACCAAGTTTTCGAGCCGCCGAACACCAACTTGTTCGACTTCTGCGACCATGCTGGCCATTTCTTGGGCTTCTGCTTCCGTAAGCGCAGATAGTTGGCGCTTTTCTTTTAGGGCAAGGTACTTCTGACGATGTTCCTCCGGTAAGCCCTTATTGATTTCGGAAAGCAACTGGAACTCCCGCTCAGACAGATGGCGGGTCTTACGATGGGCCAAGAGCGTGCCTACCCGGTTGAAAAAGGATTCCAGTTCCTTCACATCCAACTGGGAGATGCCGTTCAGGATTTCGCTCAGCTCGACTTTTACCTGTGGTTTTAGCTCGATAATGGCCATATTTAAATGATTTTATACAAAAGTACAATCTTTTCGATTGGGTTGTTCAAGCCTTAGTTTGAAATGAAAAAATTCCTCGCCTTTGTCAAAAAAGAGTTCCGCCACATCCTCCGGGACAAGCGGACGCTGCTCATCCTGCTTGGGATGCCCGTGGCGCAGGTCATCATTTTTGGCTATGCCATCACCAACGAGTTCAAGAACGCCGACATCATCGTCTTCGACCAAGCGAAGGACGACCTCAGCTTTAAGCTCACGCAAAAACTCACCGCCTCCGGCCACCTCCGCCTGAACGGCACGGTGCAGAACTATGCCGACATTCACCGCCAGTTCCAGGCGGGCAAGGTGAAAATGGCCGTCGTCATCCCCCCCGGCTTCGACCAAGAAATGAAGCGGGGAACCGCCCAAGTCCAGCTCATTGCCGACGGCAGCGAACCGAACTACGCCAGCACGCTGGTAGCCTATGCTTCGCAAATGATAGCCACCTTTCAGCAGGAGCAGGCCCCAGCTTCAATCCTTCAATCCTCCAATCCTTCAATCCTTGTCCAGACCCAAATGCTCTACAACCCCCAACTCGTCTCCGCCTACCTCTTCGTGCCGGGCGTGATGGCGCTGATACTGATGCTCATTTCGGCCATGATGACCTCGTTGACCATCGCACGGGAGAAGGAACTGGGCACGATGGAACTGCTGCTCGTATCGCCATTGCACCCGCTGCTGATGGTGGTGGGAAAGGTAGTGCCCTACGTGCTCATCGCATTCATGGACGGGCTACTGGTGCTGGCCGTCGGCAATTTCATTTTCGATGTACCAATTCGGGGGAGCATGGCTTTGTTGCTGATAATGAGCGTGTTGTACGTGGTGGCGGCACTGTCACTTGGGGTTTTTATCTCCACAAAAGCCAAGACCCAGCAGCAGGCCATGATGATGTCGTTGATGGCTTTGATGCTGCCCACGGTGCTGTTGTCGGACTTTATTTTCCCGTTGAAATCAATGCCCGTGCCGCTGCAAATCATCGGTAATGCCATCCCCGCCAAGTGGTTCATCGCCATTTTGAAAGACGTGATGCTGAAGGGCGTCGGCTGGCATTTCATCTGGCAAAAAGCGGCGGTGCTGGGCGGTATGTCGCTGTTTTTCTTGTTGCTCGCAATGAAGAATTTTAAAACCCGACTGGCATGAGAACTGTATTGCTTTTGCTACAAAAAGAATTCCTGCAAATCTTCCGGAACCGGGCGATGTTGCCCATTATTTTCGTGTTCCCCATCATCCAATTGGTCATCCTGTCCTTTGCGGCCACGCACGATGTGAAGAACATCGCCCTCGCCGTGCTTGACCAAGACCGCAGCAGCACCAGCCGCCAGCTCGTTAGCAAACTGACCGCCTCCGGCTACTTCACCCTAGCGGGGATGCCCCTCAGCGACAACGAAGGTTTTGAACTCATCGAAAAAGACGCCGCCGATGTTTTCCTCACCATCCCCGCCCATTTCGAAAGGGATGTTTTGAAAAAACAGCCGACCCAATTGCAAGTCCAAGTGAACGCCATCAACGGCCAAAAAGCCGGCCTCGCCGCCAGCTACGCCGGTGAGGTTTTCCAAAGTTTCGGCAGCGAACTCATGGCCATTGTCCAGCCCCATTTCAAAAATAGCAGTGCCCCAATCATCCCTCATCCCTCATCCCTCATCCCTCAAACCCGCTACTGGTACAACCCCTCCCTCGACTACAAGACCTTCATGGTGCCCGGCATCCTCGGCGAACTGGTGGCCATGCTGGTGCTCATCCTTTCGGCCATGAACGTGGTACGGGAGAAGGAAATCGGCACCATCGAACAGATCAACGTGACGCCCATCCGCAAGTGGCAGTTCATTTTGGGCAAATTGCTGCCGTTCCTCTTCATCGGCCTCTTCGACCTGGCGCTGGGCCTGACGGTCGGCAAGCTCCTCTTCAACATCCCCTTGGAGGGCGAACTTGGGCTGGTCTTTGCCTTTTGCGTAGCAAACATCTTCTGCGTGCTCGGTATCGGTTTTTTCATCTCCAACTTCGCCGACACGCAACAGCAGGCCATGTTCATGGCGTGGTTCTTCATGGTCATTTTCATCCTCATGTCTGGGCTTTTCACACCCATCGAATCCATGCCGGAATGGGCGCAGGCCATGACCATCCCGAACCCCATCGCCCATTTCGTGACGGTGATGCGGCTGGTGCTGCTCAAGGGCAGCGGCTGGGCGGACATCCGCTACAATTTCTATGTGATGATTGGGCTGGGCGTGGTTTTCAATGCGCTTGCAGTGTGGACCTACCGGAAGACTGCGGGGTGAGGCAGGTCGGAGAAGCCTGAGTTGCTTCCCGAAATGGAGGAGCAGACGGGTTTAATGAATGATGCCAGTCTTCATAGCCGCAGTGCGCTACGATATTATACTGCGAGCCTCCAAATGATGGGCATGGTTGACAAGGCTTGATAATCAACCCTTACCAACCATATCAACTTCATCAACCATGCACAAAACTTGGCGCGTGAGCTATATAGAACGCTGCAAAGCCCCTTTAGCGAAATGGATGCCCTAGCCGTTCTGCATAAAGGTTCAGGAGGGGGAT
>JADLHE010000288.1 GCA_020848965.1 Saprospiraceae bacterium | reverse complement strand
TTTTTGTCGAAAAATCGTAGCATCCTAATTTTTTTAACTAAAAATCGAAACAGTGGATTACAAGAATTCGGGTAGCAAGTTGAAGTATGGAATTTTGGGTTTGCGAAATAAAAAGAAAAGCTTAGTTAAACTCGGAACTGCAATCGGCCTAGCCGCAGCCATATTTTACCCAGCTGTAAAAAACAACAACAATTCAATGGGCGCTTCTTTGGTGCCCTCGGATGTGTTGATTGAGGAGCAAATCGGGGCTTTCCCCATTGTTGTTCCTACCGTGAAATACGGTTTCACTTTGGATACCTTCCAAGTAGAAGAAGGCAAGATTCAAAAGAACCAAACTTTCGGGACCCTTCTTGAAAGCAAGGGTTTGGACATGCTTTCCATCGAAACGTTGGTACAGCATTCAAAAGGAGTTTTCAATTTGAACAGACTTCGCCTCGGCCAAGACTATTTGATGCTCCTTGACCGTAAAACCGGCAAGCCAAAGCACCTTGTATTTGAGCCAACGCAGTTTGAGTACGTCGTGTTCAATTTGGATGGCGAGCTGAATATTCAAAAAGTTGAGCACGAAGTGGATGTTGAGCTGAAAGCCGTTACTGGCGAAATCAACAGCTCCCTTTGGAATGCCTTGAGTGAAAACGAAGTTGACCCAGAGGCCGCCGCCAAAATGGAGGACGCCCTGGAATGCTACGTGGACTTCAGCCACACGCAGGAAGGCGACCAGTTTAAGCTCCTTTACGAAGAAAAATACGTGAATGGCAAACCGGTCGGTGCTGGTCAGGTCTATGCTGCGCAATACAAGCGGGATGGCAAAGACTACTACGCCTTCTATTTCGACGATGGCCAAACCAAGGGCTTTTACGACTATGAAGGTGCTTCTGCTAAAAAGGGATTCTTGAAATCGCCGCTGAAATTCACCCGAATTTCTTCCAATTTCAATTACAACCGATTCCACCCAATCCTAAAGCGGGTTCGTCCGCACCTGGGGACGGACTATGCAGCACCCCACGGCACCCCGATTTACGCCATCGGCGACGGGGTGGTAGAAGAGGCTGCCTACGGCAAGGGCAATGGCAACTACGTTAAAATCAAGCATGATAAGACCTACCAGACGCAATACCTGCACATGTCCCGATTTGCAAGGGGCATCCGCAGGGGCACGAAGGTAGCCCAGGGCCAAGCGATTGGCTATGTTGGCAGCACAGGTTTGGCTACTGGCCCTCACGTCTGCTTCCGCTTTTGGAAAAACGGCAAACAGGTCAATCACCTAAGGGAAAAACTGCCTGTTTCGAGGAAAATGTCTTCCGAAAAAATAAAGGAATTCTTCAAGCTCCGTGACAATTACTTGATGATGATGGAGCGGGAAGGCATCATTGACGATTCACAATTTCACCTGCACACTGTTGATACTACTTCGACCGAAGGCGGTGCAGCGCCGTAAGTTTTTTATCATTCAGAACGAAAATTCAACTTTAAACGCCGAGCGGCCATAGGTAACTGTGGCCGCTTTTTTTTTGCTCGAACCTGATTTTTAGCGGCCTTTATCAGGAGTGGGTTTCGTCTTTTTTGCTTTGCAAAACTCCCGTCTTTACCTTTCCTCTTCTACTTAGAACCCAAGAATTTTGAGCGGCTGCTTTATCACGCTGCTAAAAACAAGAGCGGCGACGGCAATCAAATTGCCGTCGCCGCTTCAATATGGAACAAGAACCAAACGGATATTTCGTCAGGTCAAAACTGCCTATTTTATCTTAAATAAGTTGGCATCCATTTCACCGTTCACTTCCACCTCTTTGGTGTTCATCAGCAGTGGGAAGGGGAGCGCCCCCGTGATTTTGACTGTCTCCGGGAACTTGATGCCGTTCACGTCTTTGTAGCTGGTAATGTCATTGGTGACGAGCGTACCGCCCTTGTCCTCAATCTCCCTGATTTTCAAGCTGGTTTCCATGTCGAAATAGTGGGTCTTTTTGGCGCCAGATGGGTATTCTACTTGGATTTTGTAAGCCTTTTTGCCTTCCACCAGTTCAATGCCCTTTAGCTCAGTTTTAACGCCAAATTTCTCATAAAAACGCTCTGGGAACAGGTGCGCATCAATTTTCATGTCTTCCAAATCGGCACCTTCCATGACGGATTTTTGGCCTTGCTGGATGTTTACGCCCTTTTCTCCATCGAAAATGGACTGCATGATGATATTTCCCATCATGGATTGCGCCATTTCCAATTTGTTTGGGGCTAAATGGCTTAGCTCTGTTACCAGTTCCATACCCTGAATGCTTGCTATGGAGTTGATGTACACCGATTTGATTTCATCCAGTTTTTTGCCGCCAACAGCATTGAGGTAATCCGAAAGCACGGTTTTCGCATTTGCGCCAGCAGGCACTTCCATGCCAGCCTGTTCAATTGGGTTGCCATACACATCGAAGAACCGCAGTTTTTTGTCCGTTGAAAATTGGCCAAGCTTGTCTGCGACGTCGTCTTTATTTCCTACCACGAGAATATGTGCCCGGTCAGGCGTGATGTATTTTGCGGCCATCGCCTTGACGTCCGCCGGAGAAACCATGCTCAGGTTTTTCAAATAATTGGCGTAGTAATCCGCAGGGAGGTTGAAGCGGGCCGTGTTGAGGGCGAAACGGGCCACCGTTGCAGGGTCTTCGAGTGAGCGGGCAAAATTGCCAGTCATTACGTTTTTTACCATGTTTACTTCATCGGCAGGCACTTCCTCATTGCGGAGCCTATTTAACTCAGCCAAAAACTGGACAATGGAACTGTCCGTCACTTCATTCCGAACGCTTGCATAAGCATTGAAATAACCGATAACAGGGTCAGGGTTTAGTGTGGAACGAGCGCCATAAGTGTAGGCATGCTTTTCCCGGAGGTTTTGCATCAGTCGGCTACCGAAATAGCTGCCCAAAATGGTGTTCATCACGCTGGCCTTGATGGCGTCATCTGCCCCGTTTTTCAACTCAACCGGGTAGGTCACATTGATGACCGACTGCACCGCACCAGCTTTGTCCACGAAATCAACCTGGGTGGCTGCTGGCTTTTGGGGCGTATCGAACTTCGTCTTCTTTACATCGCCCTGCTTCCAATCCCCAAAGTATTTCTGTGCAAATTTCTTGGCGTCCGCCAAGCTGATGTCGCCCGTGATGATGAGGTAGGAAATATTCGGCTTGAAGTAGGTGTTGTAATATGCCTTGCAATTTTCCAAGGTGATTTTCTCCAAGGATTTCTCCGAAACCACTTCGCCATACGGGTGGTTCTTGCCGTTGTTCACGGCCCTTGTAACGTTCTGGGCAATGGCATTTGGGTCGTCTTTGTCTTGCGCCAAGGCAGAAACGGTCTGCTTTTTTACTTTTTCAAACTCCTCTACAGGGAAGCTTGGGTTGAGCAGTACGTCGGCCATTACTTCCAGCAGTTTGTCGGAATAGCGGCTGAGGCAGCTGCCCGTCACACCCGACGCACTGGCGCCGAGCGAAGCACCCATGAAATCCACTGTTTCGTCAATTTGCGATTTGGTGCGGGAGCTTGTACCCTTGGTGAGCAGTTCACCCGCCATATCGGCAGCGCCCGTGATTTCACCTTCCAAAATTGGCGGTGCATCCACGAACATTTGGAAAGAAACCCGTGGCAGTTTGTGGTTTTCCACCACAATGACCTTCAGGCCATTTTTCAAGGTTAACTGTTCCGCTTTCCCCAGTTCTATTTTTGGAGCCGCACCAGGTTTTGGCGCTGATTTGCGGAAATCATCTTGAGCCTTTGCCGAGAAGGCAAAAAGCAAGAAAATCAATGTTTTAAGGAAGAATATTTTTTTCATAAAGAATTGAAAATCTTTGAGTTGTGGTAAAATTGGTCACTTAGGATTAGCCAGGAGCTTTCATTCCTAATTCCTCATCCCTCACCCCTGTGTTATGGCGTTTTCGGCTTGGGCATATAATAAAGCACCACCCGGTTGTCCTTGGTGAAGTACTTCTTCGCCACCCGTTGAATGTCTTCACGGGTCACCTTCATATACCTTTCGATTTCGGTATTGATAAGCTTGGCATCGCCAAAATATGTATGGTAGTTGGCAAGGCTTTCGGCTATGCCCTGTACCGTGCTGTTCGTGGTCACGAAATCGTTTTCCACTTGGTTGCGCAGTTTTTGAAACTCGTTTTCCGAAATCAGTTCATTCTGAACTCGCTGCACTTCGGCGTCCATGCTGGTTTCCACTTCCTTTGGATCAACGCCCGCATTGCAAATGCCAAAGGCAATGCTCACGCCGGGGTCTTCCAAAGAGAGCGGGAAGTTGCCCACAAAAAGCGCCTTCTGTTGCTGGTCAATCAGCGCTTTGTGGAGCCTTGAGCTTTCGCCTTGCGACAGCAATTGCGACAGCATCGTGACCGCATAATAATCAGGTGTGCCTTGGGCTGGAATACGGTAGGTCTGAATGACGGCTGGCAACTGCACATTGTCAAAAATAGTGTCCCGCACTTCGCCACCCAGCGCTGGCTCCACGATTTTTGGGCGGTATGGGTCTTTTTTCTTTGGAATGCCCGCAAAATACTTGTCAATCAAGGTTTTGGCCTCATCAATTTTTATGTCGCCAGCGATGGACAAGGTTGCGTTGTTTGGCACATAATAGTCGGCATAGAACTGCTTGTAATCCTCTTCTTGCGCCGCATCCAAATGCTCCATATAACCGATACTGGGCCATTTATAAGGGTGGTTGCGGTAGGCCCTTTTCAAGGATTCTTCGAGGACGGTGCCATAAGGTTGGTTGTCAATGCGCTGACGGCGCTCTTCCTTCACCACTTGGCGCTGCGTTTCGATGCCCACTTTTTCAACCTTGGCATGGAGCATCCGCTCAGATTCCAGCCAAAGGCCAAGGCCCATCTGGTTGGACGGAAGCACTTCGTAGTAGAAGGTGCGGTCCCAACTGGTATTGGCGTTATTGGTGCCGCCAGCCTCTTGGATATAGTCGTCGAACTCGCCACGGGCGATGTTCTCCGAGCCTTCGAACAACAGGTGCTCGAAGAAGTGGGCGAAACCTGTGCGGTCGGGTTTTTCGTTTTTCGAGCCGACATGGTACAGCACGGAAACGGCCACAATGGGCGTCGAATGGTCTTCGTGGAGGATGACGTGCAGGCCGTTGGGCAGGTCGTACTCCGTGAAATTGATTTTGTTGGCTTGCGCAAACAGGCAGACTGCGCCCATGACGAACAAGCCCATGGAAACAACTTTCTTAGTCATTTTTGATGTGTTAGATGATTTTTTCAATGCAAATAATTTGGTGGATACGGCGCAAGGTCGGGTTCCCAACCTGTTTCGCCTTTGTCAAAAACTGCAAAATCGGCGCAAAGATGGCTTGTTACTACCATATCCATCTAGGCTTTAGCGCAAATTGGCTGCCAGATAGACAAACGTAAATCCCAAAAGGTTGTTTGACCATAGCCAGACTGCCAAGCTGTGCCTATTTTTGTATCACGGACTGCTAGTCCGTGCTTTCAAGCTTCCCAAGAACAAAGTATTTTGTTCTTGCGGAGCACGGACTGGCAGCCCAAGTTTTGACGCTATTAACGCAAAATGACCCACGAAATTTTCATGCAGCGATGCTTCGATTTGGCCCGACTTGGAGCGGGGCAGGTTAGCCCGAATCCGATGGTCGGTGCGGTGCTCGTCCACGAAGACCGCATCATCGGCGAAGGCTGGCATCGGGAGTACGGGAAAGCCCATGCAGAGGTAAATTGCCTGGCATCCGTACAGGAAAAGGACCGAGATTTGATAGAAAAATCAACGCTTTACGTCTCCCTCGAACCTTGCTGTTTTCATGGAAAAACGCCCGCCTGCACGGATTTGATTTTGCGGAGCAATATCAAGAAAGTAGTCATCGCCTGTTTGGATGAAACGCCGGAGGTGCAAGGCAAAGGTGTAGCGATTTTGCGGAGCGCAGGCATTGAGGTGGTGGAGGGCGTTCTGGCCAATGCGCCCTTCAAACCAAGTGATTTCAGAAATACGTTCGTTGCGAAGCAACGGCCTTTTATTCAACTGAAATTTGCTAAATCGGTGGATGGCTATATGGGGGTGCCCGGCCAGCAAGTTTGGTTCAGCAACCATTTCTCGCAGGTGCTGGCGCACAAGGGTAGGGCGGAGTTTGACGCCATTTTGGTTGGGACAAATACGGCACTCACGGACAATCCCAGCTTGAACACCCGCCACTGGTTCGGGAAATCGCCACTCCGAATCGTGCTGGACAAGCAGCGCAAACTCGGCCACGATTTCAATTTGTTGCGGAGCAACCAGCCAACTTGGGTGGTTTGTGAACAAAAGCTCCCCTTGGACGCTGCTACTGATTCGCTGCGGTTTTTGGAACTTCGTTTTGATGAAACGCTGCTAAAAAACCTCCTAGCCGAGCTTTACCAGCAACGAATTACCTCGCTCATCGTGGAAGGAGGCTCACAAACAATCCGCCACTTCATCGAGCAAAACCTTTGGGATGAGGCGGCGATTTTCTCCACGCCGCTGCGGCTCGGCACGGGCATAGCTGCTCCCACGCCCACAGGCGACGAAATCGCAAGGTTTAGTTTGGGAACCGATACCTTAACGCTCATTAGGAATACGGCCCATTAGCCGTTAAACTTTGTTTAAAGTGTTCAAATTACACCATTTACCTGCATCCAAAACTGTTTCACAAGCGTAATTTTGCAGTCACATTTTGAAAAGTAATTGAAGTATGAAGCAGGTAATTTTTGCAGTAGGCGCTTTGGTGTTGGTAGTTACAGCTTTTGCATTTCGTAGGCCAGAAAGCTCCGTAACCTTGGAGAAGAAAGGTGGCATCAACTGGATTACATGGGAGCAGATGATGGAAAAATCCAAAAAACAAAAGCGCAAGGTGGTGGTGGATGTTTACACGGACTGGTGCGGCTGGTGCAAGCGCATGGATGCTACGACCTTCAGCGATGATTGCCTCGCCAATTACATCAACCAGAACTATTATGCGGTGAAGTTCGATGCGGAGCAAAAACAGGACATCGTTTTCAAGGAAAAGACCTATAAATTCGTAAAAAATGGGATGCGGGGCTATCATGAGCTTGCAGCCGAAATAACCCGTGGCCAGTTGAGCTTCCCGACCGTGGTGTTTTTGGATGAAAAAATTGAGGTCATCCAGTCCATTCCAGGCTACCGTGATGCAAAAGAATTCGAGACGATTGCCACTTATTTTGGCCGCAACGAATACCTGAAAACCCCTTGGGAAACCTACCAAAAGAACTATAAACCACTACCGAAAAACTAAGCAGTTTTCAAATAAAATGAACGGCCTGTTGGTGCAAACCATCAGGCCGTTTTACTTTCGCCCAACTTGAAAGTTGCGAGTTGCGAGTTTTGAGTTGCGGCAATCGGAAAGACCACCGCCCTCCGTCCACCAACCACCGACCACCAACTACCAACTACCGTCAAATGAGTCACACCCTTTTCGAAATAAATGAGTTCATCCGCAGGGTCATCGCACTGAACCTGCCAGAACCGCTTTGGGTGCGGGCGGAATTAGCCGATGTGAAGCAGTCAAAAGGGCATTATTACCTCGACCTTGTTCAGAAAGGGGAAGGCAATGGCGAAATCATTGCGCAAGCACAAGCCGTTATTTGGCAGAAGGAGTACCGCAAACTGCAAAAGAAAATCGGGATACTGCTCGACAACCTCTTGCAACCGGGCATGGAGGTTTTGTGCTTCGCAAAGCCGGAGTTCCACGAGCGTTACGGCCTAAAGCTGATGGTGGAAGACATTGACCCGGCGCATACGCTTGGCAAGTTGGAATTGCAGCGACGAGAAACCATTGCGAAGCTCCAAAAATTGGGCTTGCTGGACAAAAACAGCCGGTTGCCCATGCCATCGGTTTTGCAACGCATTGCCGTTTTATCATCAGAAAAAGCGGCTGGTTTTCAGGATTTTCTGAAGCACCTCGGCGGAAATCAGTTTGGGTATCGGTTCAAATTGGATTTTTATCAAGTTGCCGTGCAAGGCGCAATGGTGGAAAAAGAGGTGATGGCGCAGTTGGAGGCCGTGAACCAACGCAAAGCCGAATACGATTGTGCCGTCATCATTCGGGGTGGGGGAGCGAGGTTGGATTTGGCGGCTTTCGATAGTTTGCCTTTGGCAATTTCAGTGGCCAATATGTCGCTCCCGGTGCTGGTCGGCATTGGCCATGATGTAGATGAAACGGTGCTCGACCTCGTGGCGCATACCTCGCTCAAAACACCGACCGCTGTTGCGGATTTTATTTTGCACCGCAACTTGGAGTTTGAGTCGCAAATGGCAAACCTTGGTTTGGCAGTAAAAAATATGGCGCTTTCAAAAACAAAAGAGCAAGAACAGCGGCTTCAAAACCTGTCGCAACTACTTGATTTTCAATTGAAAGCCAATTTTCGCCGTCAGGCCCAGATGCTCGATTATATCGAAAAAGAACTGCCCAGCACCACCAAGCGGCTGTTGGAAAAGCAAAACACACAGCTACTGCAACTTGAAAAACTCGTCCGATTGCTCGGCCCAGAGACGGCTTTTCAGCGGGGCTTCGCCATGGTTTTTCATGAAGGCAGGCAACTGACCGATGCGTCAGAGCTACCCCTTGGTGACGAGGTGCGGGTGCAATTGAAAAAAGGTAGCTTCCTTTCCACCGTTAAATCAACCAAACCATGACTAAACAGAAAACTAAATTGACCTATGAAACAGCCTTGCAGGAACTGCAAACCATCGTTGCGCAATTGCAGGAAGAGGCGGTAAGCATGGACGACCTTTCGGAGAAGGTGAACCGGGCGACGGAATTGCTGAATTTTTGCAGGGAAAAACTGCGGGAGACGGAAGATAAAATAGAGGGCCTGTTTAGTCAGGAATGAAAAAGGCGCTGCCAAACACGGCAGCGCCTTTTTCATTCCTGATAGAAATGGCGAGGATTAGTCCACATACATTTCAAACTCCACCCGCCTGTTCTTCTCCCGGCCAGGAGCGTAGAGGTTGTCGGCTATTGGCTTGGTTTCGCCATAACCCACATGGCTCATCCTGTTAAGTGCAACGCCCTGGGTAGCAAGGTAATCATAGCAGGTCTTTGTCCGCTTTTCCGAAAGGGCTTGGTTCTCGCCCGCATCGCCAATGCTATCGGTGTGGCCGTTGATGCGCAGTTTTTGCTCAGGATGCTCCCGCATTATTTGCGCAATATCGTCCAAAACCTTGTAGCTGCTTTGCAACAATTTGGCGCTGCCAGTCTCGAACTGAACCGCTTTCATGGCAAATTGCAGCACTTCTTTTTCTTCTTTTTTGAGTTCTGGGCAACCTTTATTGGAAGCTGGGCCGGCCACTTCTGGGCAGCGGTCTTCTGGGTCAATCAGGCCGTCGCCGTCTGTGTCTGGGCAGCCTTTGTCGGCGGGCGTGCCAGCAATGGTGGGGCATTTGTCATCGCTGTCAGCCAAACCGTCGCCGTCCTGGTCGGGGCAACCACCAGTGTATTTGGAGCCAGCCGCATCCGGGCATTTATCGTCCTTGTCGGCAATGCCATCGCCGTCACGGTCGGTAACGGGGCAACCGAGCAACTCAATCTTGCCCGGTTCGTCTGGGCAGCGGTCTTGGTGGTCAGCAACGCCATCGTTGTCACGGTCGGGGCAGCCGCCGAGTGCGGGTTTGCCAGCTTCTTTGGGACACTGGTCGTTCTTATCCGCAACGCCATCGCCATCGCTATCGGGGCAGCCAAACGTGGCCGGGGTGCCGGGTTCATCAGGGCATTGGTCTTCGTTGTCGGTAATGCCGTCCTTGTCACGGTCGGTTGGTTTCTTCTCAATTTCGCCGCCGCCTAGGGTTATCCAAATGCCGAGTGCATGTTGGAGTTGGTTGCGGTTATCGTTCAAATCGAAGCGGTATTGCGTTTCAGCGCTGATATAGAGATTGGGCGAAACGAGCACATTGAGGCCAAGCCCGACCGGAAATTCTGGGTTCATTTTCCAGTCGTTGGTCGTTTCAGTCATCAAGCCAGCGCCGCCTAGCAGATATGGGTAAATCTTTGATTCCGGTTTGGTGAATTTCAACTGAAGTACGGCGTCCAAGCTGCCGATAAGGTCGGCGTTGCCAGCATCGCCATCGGCGTTGAGTGGAAGGTAAGCCTTGCCCACTTTCAGCGGAACAGCGAGGTTCAGGGCCTTGCCAAGGTGGCGGATATAGGTTAGCTCCGCACCGCTTGTGTAGTTGTACCGGTCAAATTTCTGGGAAATGGGGAATTGGAAATTGTTCCAAGTCCAACGGAATGCCAGTGCATTTGGCGCAGCTTCGTGTTGAGCCGAAAGTTGCCCCAAGCATAGCATGAAAAGGAATGAGGTAGTAATGACAGCCTTTTTCATCTCAATGAGTTTATAGTTAACAAGGTAGGATAGGCTTCCCAAATGCGTGTTCTCTACGCCCGTTCGATTGGATACATTCTTAGACGCCTATTGGCTGGGTGGTCACTATGGTGTTGAAAACTCGCTTTATCGCATTGAATGTCAATGCCTTATTCATCAATCAATCCCCTCCCTTCCTTCACGATTTTACCTTCTTTCTCCAGCTTTTTCATCAAACGGTCAAGGATGCCATTGATGAAGTCCTTGCTTTTATCGGTGCTGTACTGCTTGGAAATTTCGACATATTCGTTGAGGGTCACCTTGGTAGGAATGGTCTCAAAGGTCATCAATTCGCTAAGTGCCATTTTCAAGAGCACCATGTCCAATACGGCTACCCGTTCGGCATCCCAGTTTTTAAGCGCAGGCTCAATGATTTGAAGCAGGAGGTCGTCTTCGTGCGTTACTTTTTGGAGCAAAATCTCCCCAAATTCCTTCACGGTCTCATCCGTTGGTTCAAACTCGTGGTAGAAATCACCCACGGCGGGCAGCGCTTTGAGCGTTTTTTTCATGGCGCCCACGATCAGCGATTTATCGTCGTACCATGAAAAATAGCGGTCTTCCACCATGTCGTTGAAATGCTCACTGCCGGTGAAGTGCTTATAGAGGTTAAGCATGGCCGTGCGATATTCTTCGGGTGTCTCCGTCTTTTGCGCTATGAACTGGGCGTAGTCCTCCGTCTTGGCGTATTCGTTGTAAAGGTAACGGGTATCGTCTTCGGAGAGTTTTTCGGTGATTTTATAGGTGGTCAGCAGGGTTTTGAAACCCCTGTTGCTTTCAATGGAGCGCACCATTTCATTGTCACCGAGTTTGGGCAAGAAGGCCATGTCCTCGTCGCTGGGCCGCAGTTTGGCTTGCTTGCTGGCATAGTCCACCTTTGAGTACTCCGCCACCTTTATAAGCTGGAGCACATTGAAAAGGTACATTTCAAAGGACTGACGGATACTGTTGTTATAGAGTAGCATGGCGTGACGGAAGGAAAGCTCCTTGTCACGGCTCATGGCATATAGCACCTGCATTACTTTGATGCGGATGTTTCTTCTGCTCAGCATAATTTGATTTCAAACCGCACTCGCCACAGCTTTCGGGGCAACTTTTGCCCTTTTTTCCATTCAAAACAACAAACCTGAGCAAGTGAGGCTATTTTTTCGGTTTTGCGAATAGCTCCGCAAAGAAA
>JADLHE010000287.1 GCA_020848965.1 Saprospiraceae bacterium | reverse complement strand
GCTTTCGTGCGGCTTGCGTCCTACGAAGGAACGGCCTCCACGGGCCGCATTTCCACTGTGCTGGGCATTGATTTCGAGGTAAAAGACAGGCATGTCGTCATCGTGGAGGACATTGTGGACTCTGGGCGCACGTTGCACCATTTCATGGAAGAGCTTTCGCAATTGGAGACCGCCTCTGTGGCGCTGGCCGTGCTGCTGTTCAAGCCAGAAGCCCTGCTGATGCCCGTCAAGATTGACTACCTAGGCTTCGAAATCCCGAACAAATTCGTGGTAGGCTACGGGCTGGACTACGACGGGCTTTGCCGCAACTTGCCAAGCATTTACCAACTCGCAACAACATGAAAATCAATCAGTTGGAACAACTCTGCCAAAAAACCTGCACCCTTGTTGAATCCGTCGCCGATTTCATCCGGGGCGAGGTGGGCAAGGTCGGCACGGAGAAAATCGAGACGAAAGCCCTCAACAGCCTCGTCAGTTACGTGGACAAGACCGCCGAGCGGCAACTCGTGACGGGCCTGAGCGAACTGCTGCCCGGCAGCACCTTCCTCACAGAAGAGGAGACCGTGGAACAGGCCGAGGGCGAGTTCCAATGGATTATTGACCCGCTCGATGGCACGACGAACTTCCTGCACCAACTGCCCTATTTCGCGGTGAGCGTGGCATTGCGGCATCACGGCGAAATCGTGCTCGGCATCGTTTACGAAGTGAATCGCCAAGAGTGCTTCAGCGCCTGGAAGGGCGGCGGCGCTTGGCTAAATGGGCAGCGCATTCATGTGTCACCCACCACTACCCTCGCCGATTCGCTGATTGCCACGGGCTTCCCCTACCGTGATTTCGAAACCATGCAGCGCTACATGGAAATCTTGCTGTTTTTGATGCAAAACACCCGTGGTCTGCGCCGCTACGGGGCCGCTGCCGTTGACCTCGCCTATGTGGCTTGTGGCCGCTACGAAGCGTTTTTCGAATACGGCTTGGCAGCTTGGGACGTGGCGGCGGGCATCCTGCTCGTGCAAGAAGCCGGGGGCCGAGTCAGCGACTTCAAGGGCGGAGATGACTACCTCTTTGGCGGGCGGATGCTGGCAACGGGAGCGGGGGTGTACGAGGAGATGCTGGGTGTGGTGAGGGTATAGATATAGCGAAGCAAGCCGACGGAATGAAAGTCGTTTTCGTAACTTCGCCCTTGAATTGAGCATTCAAAATAAAGAAATGAAAATCAAGGAATTATCTCTTCGCAACTACAAACGTTTTGTCAACCAAAAGCGAATCAGCTTTTGCGACGAGGAAGGTGTGCCTAACGAAATGACCTTGCTTGTGGGGGACAATGGAAGCGGCAAATCGTCTGTTCTTCAAGCAATTGCGATGGTAGTGGGTGGAGCAGTAAAGCCACATTTTCGTCCATCAGACTTAGACTATCCTGGATTTCAATACAACTACATTCAAACAGGAAGACTTCCCATTGAGGTTAAAGCAAAAATTCAATTCACAGAAGATGAGCGGGCTGCTACGAGGGAATTTAGTGATGAGTTGGCAACCCGCTACCCACAAAATACCTATGTTCAACCGGGTGATTTCCCTGAAATCGAGCTGCGGCTTGATTACGAAGAAAACGCCGTGAAATCTGGCACTCCGCAACAATTTTTCCAATCAAAAGGCTACCAATATGCCCTACAGTTAAGCGCTCAGAACCCCGACCCTTCCCAACTGTTTTCAAGGGTAGGTTCCATCTTCTGCTACACTGAACAAAGGACTTTTACGAGCATTACTCCCCGTGCCATTGCCAACGGGAACGGCGAACCCAGCCTGCCCCCCAAAACCGATGAAAACGCAATCAGGGATTTCTTGATAAAGTGGTATCGTTTCCACGATAATCTTGAGAAAGGGAGGTTTGAAAAACGACCAGGCCAAAAAGACATTTATGCAGAGCTTGAGCGAGGTTTTTACCAAGTTTTCCAACCCAAGCAGTTCGTCGGCCCTGCCCCAAAAATGGGCATCAACCAAATCTTCGACATCGAGGACTTTTGGATAGCTGAGGGCAATGAACAATATGAACTTGGAAGCATGTCTGGTGCTGAACGAGCACTATTCCCAATTTTGGTGGATTTTGCCAACTGGCAAATCAATAACTCCATTATTTTGATTGACGAAATAGAATTGCACCTGCACCCACCGCTTCAACAGGCGCTGATAAGGATGTTGCCCACATTGGGGAAGAACAACCAATTTATTATCACTACTCATTCAAATAGTGTAGCTGCAATGTTTGATGAATCCCAAATCAGGCGCTTATGAGCCAAGTAATAACACTATTTTGTGAAGGGGAAAAGAACGGTCTCGATGAGAGGGTTCTCCACAAATTGCACCCAAGAAAGGCGGAAGTTAGGCCCATTGGCGGAAAAACAGCTTTCAATTCGTTCATCAACGGATATTGTTCAACACCGCTCGTCACAAGCAAGGATTATATTCGTGTTTTCCGGGACAGGGATTTCGACTATGTGCCTTCTCAATCTCCTACATTAATTGTAGACAAGTATTTTTTCATTTCATATAGAACAACCATAGAAAATTATCTTCTTCATCCAAGGACTATTTATGAGTATGTCCATGCCTCTGGAAAAGAAAAAAAGATTCGGGATTTATTGCCATCATTATCAGAGTCGGAAAAAATCTTTAAAGAAACTTGCCAAGAACTAAGGTTTTACACTGCTGCTCGCTGGGCACATGGTGCTACTAAAAAAAGTGCTGGAAATAGATTTAGCTTCAATTCAGATTGGCCATACGATAGTGGCAATCTGCCAACAAAGTTCGATGAAGATACAGCCTGTAGAACCATCCTATCAAGTATTATTGAAAACATAAGAACCAAGGCAACGCAGTTAGATTTTGGAGAATTTGAGAAACAATACGCTGAGTTCGTCGTCAAATTCGACCATGACTTTACTAACAATTTGCACTCATGCCTTACTTGGTTCAACGGCAAGGACATTGCCGCAAGAATCCATCAAAAGATAGGAGGAAATAATTTTTTCGGAAATGGAACTAAGGGAGATTATTACGATTTCGCTTTGGGCGATGAATATTTTGTCAAATTGTTGAATGAAGGCGAATTTCCAGACTTAATTCAACTCCAAGGAATTCTCAACGGAAACACGCCAATTGAACCAATATCAATAAAGTCTTGACCATGGAAAACGTACAGCCATACCACCCCCACCACAAAATCCGCCTCGTCACTGCCGCCAGCCTCTTCGACGGGCACGACGCCGCCATCAACATCATGCGCCGCATCATGCAGGCCAGCGGGGCGGAGGTCATTCACCTCGGCCACAACCGCTCGGTGCATGAAATCGTGAACACCGCCATCCAGGAGGACGTGCAGGGCATCGCCATCACCTCTTATCAGGGCGGCCACAACGAGTTCTTCAAGTACATGCACGACCTTTTGAAGGAGCGGGGCGCTGGCCATATCAAGATTTTCGGTGGGGGCGGGGGCACCATCCTGCCTTCGGAAATTGCGGAGCTGCACGAGTACGGCATCAGCCGCATTTATTCCCCCGACGACGGGCGGCACATGGGCTTGCAGGGCATGATCAACGACGTCCTGAAGCAATGCGACTTCCCCATCGGCATCAACCTGAACGGCGAAGTCCAAAAGTTTCTGAAGAAAGACACGGTCTCCATCGCCCGCATGATTTCGGCGGCGGAAAACGACGCAGCCCATTATGAAACGGCCATCCGTCCGCAGTTACAGGCGGTTTTTGATAAAAATCCGGCGCTGAAAAACACGCCCGTCCTCGGTATAACTGGCACAGGTGGTGCGGGCAAGTCGAGCCTTGTGGACGAGATTTTGCGGCGCTTTTTATTGGATTTTCAGGACAAAACCATCGCCATTATCTCCGTGGACCCCAGCAAGCGCAAGAGCGGCGGGGCACTGCTCGGCGACCGCATCCGCATGAACGCCGTGAACAACGACCGGGTTTTCATGCGCTCCCTCGCTACTCGGCAGAGCAATCTGGCACTGTCCAAATACGTGCAGGCCGCTGTGGAAATCCTCAAGGCGGCAGGATTCGACCTCGTGGTGCTGGAAACCAGCGGCATCGGACAGTCGGACACCGAAATCATTGACCACTCCAACGTTTCGCTCTACGTGATGACGCCCGAATTCGGGGCCGCTTCGCAATTGGAGAAGATTGACATGATTGACTTCGCCGACCTCATCGCCATCAACAAATTCGACAAGCGGGGCGCACAGGATGCCCTGCGGGACGTGCGCAAACAGTACCAGCGGGCGCACCAGCTTTGGACGAAGGACGTGGATGAAATGCCCGTTGTGGGTACCATCGCCAGCCAGTTCAACGACCCTGGCACCAATGTTTTGTATGCCAAAATGATGAAGCTTTTGGTGGAAAAAACGGGCACGGACTTGAAGTCCAATTTCCACGCCGCCGAGGAGATGAGCGAGAAAATCTTCATCATCCCGCCGCACCGGACGAGGTATTTGTCGGAGATTTCGGAGAACAACCGCAGCTATGATAAATGGGCCAAAAAGCAGGCGGAACTGGCCGCGAAAGCTTACGCCCTCAAGGTTTCCTGCGAGGCGGTGAGCGGCGATTTGAAAGCGGGCTTGACGAAGATTTACGAAGAAACCTACGGTGAAATTGACGCCTCGGTGCGCAAAATCATCGAGGGCTGGGAGGCCAAGAAAGCGAATTACGCCTCTGACGAGTTCATTTACGAAGTGCGTGGCAAGCAAATCAAAGTGCCAACGAAGTGGAAATCGCTGTCCGGCACGATGATTTCAAAAGTGCTGCTGCCGAGGTTCAAGGACTGGGGCGAAATCACACGCTGGTGCTTACAGGAGAACGTGCCGGGCGAGTTCCCCTACACGGCGGGCGTGTTCGAGTTCAAGCGCAAGGGCGAAGACCCCACCCGGATGTTCGCCGGGGAGGGCGCACCGGAGCGTACCAACCGCCGCTTCCACTACCTCAGCAAGGGGATGCCCGCCAACCGCCTTTCAACGGCCTTCGACTCGGTGACCTTGTACGGCGAAGACCCGCACCCACGCCCCGATATTTACGGCAAAATCGGCAATTCCGGCGTGAGCATCTGCTGCCTCGACGATGCCAAAAAACTATACTCCGGCTTCGACCTCTGCGCCCCGAACACTTCGGTGAGCATGACGATAAACGGGCCTGCCGCCACGATATGTGCCTTTTTCATGAACGCCGCCATAGACCAGCAATGCGAGCTGTATATCCGGGAGCATAAATTGGAGCATTTGGTGGAAAATAAATTGGTGGAATTATATGATAATAAAGGAATTAAACGCCCCTCCTATTTGGGCGATATTCCCGAAGGAAATAATCAATTGGGTTTATTGTTATTGGGGTTAACGGGCGACCAAATATTATCCCCTGATATTTACGAACCCCTGAAAAATAAGGCACTCAACGCCGTGCGTGGCACGGTACAGGCCGACATTTTAAAAGAAGACCAAGCGCAAAATACCTGCATATTTTCCACGGAATTTTCTTTGAAATTAATGGGCGATATGCAGCAATTTTTCATCGAAAATAAAGTCCGCAATTTTTATTCGGTGAGCATATCGGGCTACCATATAGCCGAGGCGGGGGCGAACCCAATTTCCCAGTTGGCCTTCACGCTGTCCAATGGTTTTACCTTCGTGGAATACTACCTGAGCCGGGGCATGAACATTGACGATTTTGCACCCAACCTCAGCTTCTTTTTCTCGAACGGGGTTGACCCGGAATATGCCGTCATCGGCAGGGTGGCCCGCCGCATCTGGTCAAAGGCAATGAAGCTGAAATACGGGGCCAACGAGCGCAGCCAGATGCTCAAATACCATATCCAGACCAGCGGTCGCTCGCTGCACGCACAGGAGATTGATTTCAACGACATCCGCACCACACTCCAGGCGCTCTATGCCATCTACGACAACTGCAACTCGCTGCACACCAACGCCTACGACGAGGCCATCACCACCCCGACCGAGGAAAGCGTGCGCCGGGCCGTGGCTATTCAATTGATTATCAATCATGAATTGGGCTTGGCGAAAAACGAAAACCCGCTGCAAGGCGCATTCATCATTGAAGAGTTGACCGACCTCGTGGAGGAGGCTGTCTTAGCCGAGTTCGACCGCATCACCGAGCGGGGCGGCGTGCTGGGGGCGATGGAAACGATGTACCAGCGGGGCAAAATCCAAGAAGAAAGCCTATACTACGAGCACCAGAAGCACAGCGGCGAGTACCCCATCATCGGCGTGAACACTTTCCTGAGCAGCACCGGCTCACCCACCATTTTACCAAAGGAGGTCATCCGCTCGACGGAGGAGGAGAAGTTGGCGCAAATCGAAACCGTGGAAAACCTGAAGAAAGCGAACGTCGGCAATACGGCACTGAAAACCCTGCAATTGTCTGCGCTGCACAACGAGAACATCTTCGGGGCGCTGATGGCGGCGGTGAAGCATTGCTCGTTGGGCGAGATTACGAATGCGCTGTATGAGGTGGGGGGGCAGTATCGGAGGAATATGTAGAATTGGGCTTTTTCCCTTTCTTTGCCAATTCAAAATCACTTCCACATGACCCTACAGGATTTCTTCCAGTTCATCGTTTCCAACCCATTTTGGATACTGTCCTATTTTTTGCTCATACCACTCACGGCATTGCTGGCGGGTATTTTTGGTAAGGGCGAAGGCGATATGGACCCTTGGAAGTACCTCTACTCGGCCCTGATTTACCTAGTTTGCGTGCCGGGGATTTTCGCCATTTTCCTGAGCCTGTACGTGTTCATTTTCGAGCGGCGGAGCATTTTTCAGACGGACATGTACACGCAGGTCTTGCCCATTCTGTCCATGTTTGGTACGCTGCTGCTCATCCGGCGGAACGTAAGCTTGGACAAGGTGCCAGGCTTCGACAAAATAACGGGCCTTTTCATGATGATTGCAGCGGCCTTCGCCTTCTTCTGGGTGCTGGACAAAACGCACCTCATCGTCATTTCCTATATGCCGCTCTGGCAGGGCTTGCTGGTTTTTGCGGGGCTGCTGCTGCTAATGCGCTGGGGCTGGGGCCGTTTGGCGAAGAAACCGGAGTGAGGAAACAGTTTTGAGTTTCGAGTGGCTGCTGCTCCAACTTGAAACTCAAAACGCTCAACTCAAAACTATTTCTCTACGGCTTCGGTACTGAGGTGGTGTTCAAGCGTTCTTCCACGCATTTCACGGCATCTTGTAGGGCTTGGGCCTGCTTGTCCTCCAGCACGATGGTCTGTTTGTAATTGGTGTATTCAATGCGGATTTTCTCGACCAGCCCGTTGCGAAGCGCATGGAAATACTCCAAGGGCACCACGCAGGTGTGCACATATTTCCAAAGCATGATTTTGCGGTCGAATTCGCCATCTTCGGGCACGTTCAGCAATTTCAAGATTTGCCCGTCCTTCATTTTCAGGTAAACATTGTAGTCGGCGTCCATCATATAAAACTTGCGCTCCACGACGGCCAGCGTCAGGAAAAAAGAGCGGATATGGTTCTGGTTGCCGAAGCTGAAAATGGCCTTGCCCTCCTCCACGGTTTCTTTCCCATCGAAGCCTTCGGCCACATTGCCCGTGGGCACCAAATAGCCGATATTGAAAGGTTTGGTGGCGATGAGGCGGGTTGTGTCGAACTCGTCAATGGTGTCGAGGGCTATTTTGCACTGGGCGCTGGCAGATAAGCCGAGCGCCAAAAGCAGGAACATGGGCAGGATGTACTTCATTTTCTCAATGGTTGTTTGCGCAAAGGTAACACGGTCTGACAGACCGTGCTTGGTTGTGTGGCACGGGTTGCGAAACTTCGCTACCTCCTTATTTCAAAACCCTCAAAGCCCGCCAATGTTCCCTCCTCCACCTGTACGTCGTCCACGGCGGCCAATTGTGGGCCACGGCGGCACCATTTGACGAAGTCTTGCAGCACGGCCTCCGGGCCTTCCGCCTCGGCATAGACGCCGCCATCCGGCAAATTTCGGACAAAACCGCTGAGGCCAAGCCGCTGGGCGGCATTCTGGGCGCTGGCCCGGTACCAGACGCCCTGCACCTTGCCGTGGATGGTGATATTGAAGTGCTTTTGCATGAAATTGATTTTTTTTGCTTTGCAAAGGAAGCAATTCATAGACTTTCTTACGGTACACAACCTATGCAAAGCGCCGTTTCGCCGATATTCTGGGCTGATATTTGTCAAGGTAGGGGTCTTGAAAGTTTCTTTTCTTATTTTTGCACAGCTTCTCTTTCCATTACCCACAGAAAGACCCACCAATATCGCAAAGCAAGCAAGGCCAAACGAGGCGAACTGCTTTTTTCATAAACCACAAAACGCAGAGCAACCTCGGTTTTAAGCATTCATTTTTAAAAGCAATCATGGATTATTCAGCAATCAGATTTCCTAAGACGGACAACACGGACTTTTTCAAGACCCTCAATGCCCGTGTGAACGCCTATTTTCAGCAAAACCACATCAGCAAGTATGGCAACTGGAAATTGTACGTTAAGTCAATCGTCGTTTTCAGCATCTTCCTGACGCCGTATTTCCTCATCATTTCCAACAATTTCAACCAGTGGGCAATGCTGCTCCTGACCATTGTGCTGGGCATGGGGATGTCCTTCGTGGGCATGTGCGTGATGCACGACGGCAACCACGGCACCTACTCCCGCAACCGTTGGGTGAACAACCTGATGGGCAGTTCTATCTACATCTTGGCTGGCAATGTCTATAACTGGAAGGTACAGCACAACGTGCTCCACCACACCTACACCAATATCATGGGGATGGATGAAGACATTGAGGCCAAGGGCCTGCTCCGCCTCCACCGGCACCAGCCTTGGAAGCGCTTCCACCGGTTCCAGCAATATTACAGCGTACTGCTCTATGGGCTGATGACCATCAGTTGGGCCATCAGCAAGGACTATTTGCAGATGAAGGGCTATATCAGCAGGGGGCTTTCTTTTGAGACAAAAGTGAACCCAACGAAGGAGTGGACCATCCTCATCGCCACCAAAATCCTCTACCTCGCCATTTGGATAGTGCTCCCCATCATCGTGCTTGACATCGCTTGGTGGAAAGTGCTCATCGGCTTTTTCGTGATGCACTACACAGCGGGTCTCGTCCTGAGCATCGTGTTCCAATTGGCGCACGTGGTCGAAAGCACAGAGAACCCGATGCCCGACGAATCTGGCAATATGGAAAACACTTGGGCCATTCACCAATTGACCACTACGGCCAATTTTGCCCGCCGCAACTGGCTCGTGTCGTACCTCGTTGGTGGCTTGAACTTCCAGATTGAGCACCATATTTTCCCCAATATCAGCCACGTGCACTATCCGAAGATTTCAAAAATCGTGAAGGAAACTGCCCTAGAGTTCGGCCTACCTTACAACGAATACCGCACTACCCGTGCAGCCATTGTGTCGCATTTCAAGGCGCTTAAAGAGCTGGGCAAACAACCAGCGGTAGCCGTTGCGGCCTAGTTTCACAACGATTCAGCCCATAAAAAAGGGCGGCGGCATCGAAAGATACCGCCGCCCTTTTTTTTGTGGCGACTGTCAGAAATCCCAACCCCCAAGTCTGCTCACTGCTCGAAATATTTGTCGTAAGCATTGCCTCCTCCGGGTTGCTTCTTCAACTGTGGCAGTTCGAGCGGCTTTTCCCGGTTGGGCTTGCTTTCAATTTCTTCG
>JADLHE010000286.1 GCA_020848965.1 Saprospiraceae bacterium | reverse complement strand
TTTACCTCGATGTGGTAGAGAAGCTGGTTCCGCTGATTTGCAAGTGAGTGATTGCTTCATTGTTTCATTGTTGAATTGCTTCATTGTTGTCGTGCTACAGGCTACCATGAAGCAATTTAACAATGAAGCAATTCAACAATTCAACAATTTAACCATGAATTTTTAGCATCCCCACAAAACATTTTACCCTATCCCGAACGTTTGGGGCATGACAATTCATTTTGAAACAAAATCATATTTAATGAGAATCCGGTTATTGGCTTTCGGTTTGTTCACCTTCGTATCCTCCTTAAAAATTGCGGCGCAAAGAGACACCATACCTGCTGCTGATTTCACTGTCAAAGGCGCTGCCATTGGCATCAGTGCGCCAGAGATGATTGACAAACTCATGGTCACCATGCCCGGCCTCGGCAGCAATGCAAAGGCCATGATGAACGAGCAGAGCAGCAAAACCTACCTCATGCCGCCACGCAAAGTGGGCGAGCGGGGCACTTTGACCAGCTATATCCTCTCGGCTTGCATGGAGTTCTACACCAATTTCAGGAAGAATTACAAAGTGAACCTCAGCCCCGATTTTGTGGCGTTGAGCTTGGTAAAAGAAGGCAAGCCTGACATCAAAAACGGACTACGCTTCTTAGTGACGGACGGTACGATTAGCGCCGATGCCATGCCTTACGATTCTCCGAAAATCCCCAATGTAGCCGGCAGTTCCGACCGTTTCCGCATTGCCAATTACCTCCAGATTTTCAAAGAAACCCATCGTGAAACGCAGAAAGTATTCGAGGTGCAAAAAGCGCTGATGCGTGGCAACCCGGTCATCGTGGAAATGAACGTGCCAAGGTCGTTTGAAAAAGTGAGCAATACCCGCTTTTGGTCGGCCATCGGTGAAAAGGAGGAGCAAGTCACCTTGCCATTTATGATAGTAGGCTACAACCTAGAGCTGGAAGCCTTTGAAGTGCTCAGTTCTTGGGGAACAGAGTGGGGCAGCAACGGCTACCTGTGGGTGGACTTTGATGATTTTGGCGTGCTGGCGCAAAATGGCTACGTGCTCGTGCCGAATCAATAAAATTGATGGGAAGAATGGGTGGCCGCTTTCGCAAGCTGTCATCCATTTACCAAAAATCAAAACCGTTAAGGCGCACTTTGGCAAGCTTGTTCCGAGTTTTGTATTTGTTTAAAACGATGTAACCAATGATGCAACCCGCTACCCAATTGCTGAAGCGCCTTTTCACCGCCTTTTTTTTAGTAGCCTCTTGGAGCCTTTTTTCACAAAACAAACTGGAACTGGTCTCTCATGTCGAATACGCATCATTGGCCAACGACGTTTGGGGCTACACTGCGCCCGATGGCACCGAATATGCTTTGGTAGGCCTGCGGAGCGGCGTTTCGGTCGTCAGCTTGGCCGACCCGGCCAACCCAGTTCAGATTCAACTCATCCCCGGTGACCAATCCACTTGGCGGGACCTGAAAACATGGGGGCATTTTGCATACGTCACCACGGACCAAGCTGGTACCGATGAAGGCTTGCTCATCATAGACCTGAGCGGGTTGCCAAATGGGGTGACTTGGGAAAATTGGAAGCCCGTGCTCCCCAATCAGACCACCCCTCTTTATACTTGCCACAACCTTTGGATTGATGAAAATGGCTATTGCTACCTGTCTGGTTGCGACCAAAACAGTGGCGGAATCATCATCTTGGATGTTTTCAGCACACCGGGGACCCCTCAGTTCGTAGCTTACAACGCCCCTGTTTATGCCCACGATTGTTTTACACAAAACAACCTACTCTACACTGCCGAAATCTACAAAGGCACTTTCAGTATTTTCGATGTAACAGACAAGCAATCACCGCAGTTACTGGCCACACAGCAGACCCCCTTTGAGTTCTGTCATAATGTATGGGCAAATGCCGATGGCTCCGTGCTGTTTACCACCGACGAAAGAGCCAATGCGCCCACTGCCGCTTTCGACATCTCCGACCCCGGCAACATAAAACTATTGGACGAGTTCCGCCCCCCGGCAACAATCGGCACTGGCGTCATTCCGCACAATGCCCACGTGAAAGGCAATTATGTGGTTATTTCCAACTATACCGATGGCTGTGTAGTGGTGGACGCTACCCATCCAGATAACCTGGTAGAAGTAGAAAGTTTTGACACTTCCACTGATTTCGACAATGGGTTTCATGGCTGCTGGGGGGCATATCCCTATTTCCCTTCCGGCTTGATTGCGGCGACGGATATTGAAAATGGGCTGTTCATTCTCCGGCCCACTTATCCACGGGTTGCTTACCTCGAAGGCAAGGTGGTCAACGTTGTTTCAGGTGCGCCTATAACAAATGTGGAAGTGAGCATACAATCAAGTGATGCCAATTTGGCCAAAACCAATTTTCTGGGTGAATACAAGACCGGGCAAGTGGGCACGGGCGATTTTCAGGTGATTTTCTCAGTGGCGGGCTATTTTGATTTGGTGCTTCCAGCAAACTTGGTGTCAGGCCAAACTACCATCTTGAATGCACAGATGACGCCCCTGCCCGAGTTTACCCTCAATGGAATCGTGAAAGACGAAACAACGGATTTGCCCATTGCTGTAGCCAAAGTTTTATTGGAAAACAAGGATTTCAGCTACGCTACGCAAACGGATGCGAACGGCATTTTTGAACTGACGAATATAAAACAGGGCGAGTACCAATTTTTTGTAGGCAGTTGGGGCCATAAAAACTTGGCAGACACCCGGAATGTCGCAGCCGATGAGGATTTTGAAATACGATTGGCCAAAGGCTATGAAGACGATTTCAACAACGACCTCGGCTGGACGGTCAGCAGCACCGCCGACAATGGTTTTTGGGTGCGGGGCAAGCCATTGGGCATCCGGGCCGCCAATCAGCAGTTCGCCCCTGACAACGACTCGCCTACCGATGCGGGCAACCGGGCCTACGTGACCGGCAACACGGGCATTGGCATCCTCGACGACCAAGTGGACAAGGGAACGACCACCCTTACCTCACCAACCATGCAATTGCGGAGCAATTACATCCAACCCATGCTCGGGTTTGATTATTGGTGGTTCAACGTCTGGTCGAACAACGCTCCCGATGACTCCCTCGTGGTGCGCATCCACAGCGGCAACGAAAGCGCCGTGCTTTTCACTTTTTACAGCGACACTGCCTTAGTACAGGAATGGACGGCCAAGGTTTTTGACCTAGCACAGTTCATCCAATTAACGGATGATATGCGACTGAGCCTCACCGCCTCCGACCGTACCGCTACCCCCAATGTGGTGGAGGCTGGCCTGGATAATTTCAGGGTTTGGGATGCGCTTTCCGATTCGATTTACCACTTGGAAGACGAGCTAGTCAAGGTTAGGGTATATCCCAATCCGAGCGCCGATTTAATCACGATTGACTATAAAATCGTACAAGATTTTGAAAAGGCAAGCCTCGTTGTTTCCAATGTTTGGGGACAAAAAGTGAGGGAAGTAAAGGGCGGAATAACGCCCATTGGCAGTATTGAGTTTGATTTGTCGGGCTTGGTGGCTGCGCCATATTTCGTCTATTTTGAGATTGATGGTAAAGTAAGCCACGCAACGAAGTTGATGAAAGTGGTTTATGGAAAATAATTATTGCGGGCTTGTGTTCTTTGGCTAGTTTTTGCATCTAAACGCTAAAATCCAATCCATGAAACAGTCCATTTTTTGCTTCGCAATTGCTTTTGTTCTCTTTCTTGCTTCAGCGTGCCAAAATGCCAGCAAGGACGCTTCGGTGAATTATGAAACCACAGAAGCTTACGCACCTCCAGCAGCCGAGGCTGCAACCGACGCCGTCGCTGGAGGCGATGCCGATTTTCAAACTAAGGAACTGACCAGTTTGCAGCTTACTTCCGAAGATGAGCAACCTACCCAAACTGCACCGCCACCCGCCCCGCCTCAGCCGAAACAGCCTCAACCGACGACTCCACCAACTGAAAAGCAGCCCAACCAGCCCATTGCAAGGCAAATCATCAAAACGGCTGACTATCGGATTCAGGTAGAAAACGTGGACAAAAGCAGCCGAAGGGCCAACGATTTGGCCACCAAGCATGGCGGCTATGTCTCCGATAGCGAACTGACGAACAGCAGCTATGAAACCACCAACCGCATCACCATCCGGGTGCCTGCCAACCGCTTCGATTCTTTGTTGAACGACCTCGGCACGGATGCCATCTACACGGCCCACAAGCGCATTGGCTCGCAAGACGTCACCGAAGAATACGTTGACATCACCACCCGTCTAAAAACCAAGATAGAAGTGCGTGACCGCTACGTGGACATTCTGCGCACCAAGGCCAAAACCGTGAAGGACGTGCTGGCTGCCGAAGAGCAAATCCGCATTATTCAAGAAGAGATTGAGGCAAAGGAGGGCCGCTTGCGCTACTTGAAAGACCAAGTGGGCATGAGCACCATCCAACTCGAATTGTACCAATCCATCGAGTACCGTCCCGAACCGAACGCCTTCCACGAGTCATTTTGGACAAAACTGGTCGGTGGCCTGAAAAACGGCTGGGAACTGCTCCAAGGCATCGTGATTTTCTTCATAAACATTTGGCCACTGCTCATCTTGGGCAGCCTGCTTTTGTGGA
>JADLHE010000285.1 GCA_020848965.1 Saprospiraceae bacterium | reverse complement strand
TATGATAACAAAGGGGACAAAAAAGACCTAAACGCTTTTTGTAAGCTCCAATATGGGTTTACCAATGAGCTTCATGGTTTTGTGGACTTGCAGTTGCGTAGTGTTAACTACCGGATTGAGGACGCAGACTATGATTTTGTGGAAGGGACAACCTATTTCACCACCAACGCAGACTATCTTTTCTTCAACCCCAAAGCGGGTCTTTTCTATGAATTGAGCGATTACTCCTCGCTCTATGCCTCCTTTGCCGTAGGCCAAAAAGAACCGAACCGCAACGACTTCGTGGATGCACCGAAGGACAAAACCCCCAAGCCGGAACGCCTCTACAACTCAGAACTTGGCATCAAATACAACACCCCCGAACTCGCCCTTGGCCTAAACTTCTACCACATGCTGTACCGTGACCAGCTCGTGCTCACGGGCAATATTAATGACTCCGGGGCGCCCATCCGCACCAACGTGCCGGACAGTTACCGGGCGGGCGTGGAACTAAGTGTGAAAGCACCGATTGGCCAGCGATTCATACTTGATGCAAACACCACCATTAGCAAAAATGAAATTAAGAACTTCACGGAGTACATAGATAGCTGGGATTCAGGGGAGCAAATTATTAAGGAGATAGGCACAACAGACATTGCATTTTCACCAGAGATTTTGGCCTTTGGCAGAATGACTTGGGCCGCTTTAAAGAATTTTTCGAGGGACGGCTTGGGCCTCTCCGTTTCGTTGGCTGGCAAGTATGTCGGCCCACAGTACATCGACAACACCTCCAACGACAACACCCAATTGGATGGCTACGCAACCCTCGAAGCGCAGGTGCGCTACACGCTGCGTCCTAGTTTTTGCAAAGAACTGAGCTTCAACCTCTTGGTGCAAAACCTGCTCGATGCCCGTTACTCCTCCAATGCCTGGACGTACCGCTACAAGTATTCAAACGACAACTCTGGAGAAGACCCTTACACCCGCAGCGAGGGTTACGACTATTACAACATGACGGGCTACTTCCCGCAAGCTGGCCGAAACTTCCTGTTGGCCATGACGGTGAAGTTTTGATATTTGTCGCTGGATGCTGGATACTATTGTTACTGGATACTAGATGCTGGATGCTGGATTTCGGCACTACGCATCCAGTATCCAGTATCCACAGCATCTAGTATCTATAGCATCCAGCATCCATTTATGCAACCAAAATCAGACCTCCTCGCCCAACTCGAACAGCACCAGACCACCTTCCCCGAAGAAGCCGCCTTCCGGCAGCAGGTCATTGATTTTTTGCGCCGCAACGACGCCTTTTGGCAGCGCACCACGCTCGAAGGCCACGTCACCGGCTCGGCTTGGGTGCTCAGTCCTGACGGGGGCAGCGTCCTGCTCATCCACCACAAAAAGCTCGACAGATGGCTGCAGCCCGGCGGCCATGTGGATGAAACGGACGAGTCGGTGGCCCACACCGCCCTTCGGGAATTGCTGGAAGAGACTGGCCTGAAGGATGCCCACCTCATCAGCCCGCAACTATTCGACGTGGACGTACACGAGATACCCGCCCGTGGCCACGAACCAGCGCACCTGCACCTCGACCTGCGCTACCTGTTCCAAGCGGGCACGATGGAACTGGCCGCCGATTTTTCGGAAGTGAACAATATCCAATGGGTATCGCTGGCAAGCCTTGTTGCCGAAGGCACCGAGCAATCCATCCGGCGCATGGCGATGAAGACTAATTCACTGTAAAAGTTTGCAATGCATGTATAAGCGCTTAGGATGGCACTGTAAAAGTCTGCGAGGCATGTCTAAGCGCTTAGGATGGCACTGTAAAAGTTTGCAAGGCATGTCTAAGCGCTTAGGATGGCACTGCAAAAGTTTGCATGACATGTCTAAGCGTTTAGGACGGCACTGCAAAAGTTTGCAAGGCGTGTCTAAGCGATTAGGATGGCACTTCCAAAATCGGAGAGGCGTGTCTGAACGTTCAGGGTGGCACTTGTAACTTTTTTAGCTTCTTTGCACCGTTAAATACATTGGCATGAGACCCTTTTCCATCCTCCTCACATTTGCATTTTGCTCCGCAATGGCTTGCAGCATTGTTTACACCCCTCGTGTGCTCACCTACAACATCCGCCTCGACACCACTGCCGATGGGGTGAACCAATGGGGCAAGCGCAAGGAACGGGTGGCCGATTTGCTCCGCAAAGAAGCCCCCAGCATCTTCGGTGTGCAGGAGGCTTTGTACAATCAAATGACTGATTTGCAAGCACTTATGCCCGAATACGCATGGTACGGCGCTGGCCGTGACGACGGCAAGACGAAGGGGGAGTTCTCCGCCATTTTTTACCAAAAAAAATACCTGATGGCGCAGGACAGCGGCACGTTTTGGCTCTCCGAGACGCCCACCGTGCCCGGCAGCAAAAGCTGGGACGCCGCCATCACGAGGGTCTGTTCTTGGGTGAAATTGGGCGTCAAGGACAGGAACAGCAAGTCGTTTTTTGTATTCAACACCCATTTCGACCATATTGGCGAAAAGGCCCGGCTGGAGAGCATGAAGCTCATTGCCCAAAAAATAAAGGAGATTGCAGGCGACCAGCCCTATTTACTCATGGGCGATTTCAACTGCGAACCCGCCTCCCAGCCCTACGCCGTGGCACAGGACAAAACCCTTTGGAACCTGACCGATGCCTGGGCCGCCGACCCCGCCAATGCCAATGCCCAGCCCTGCACTTTCACGGGCTTCAAAGTAGTGGGCGCTGAGTGTCGGCGCATTGATTACATCTTCCTCAGCCCATTTTTCAAGGTGAAAAGCTGCCGCAGCATCCCTACCAATGATGGAACCCACTACCCTAGCGACCACTTGCCCGTGGTGGCGGATTTGACGTTTTGACGGCTCACGGTGGACGGTGGACGGCCCACGGTGAATGGTTTTCATCCACGGATAGGAAGGGATGGTCGGTTAATCGTTCGGGTTTTGGCAGAATACTCAACCAGTTGACCTAGTTTTGCGTTATCTGCCCCATACATACCCCAATCACCAGTCACCAATCACTAATCACCACAATGCTCGAAGTCCAACAACTTACCAAGACCTACAATTCCGGCAACAAATCGCTGACCGTTCTGGACGAAGTCAGCTTCAAGATAGAAGCAGGGCAGACCTTCGCCATCGTTGGCCCATCGGGCAGCGGCAAGACGACCCTGCTCGGCCTCTGCGCTGGCCTCGACCGCAGCAGTACTGGCTCCGTGACACTCAATGGCATCCGCCTCGACGACCTCGACGAGGACGAGCGGGCAGCCGTGCGCAGCCAGCATGTGGGCTTTGTGTTCCAAAATTTCCAGCTCATACCCACGCTGACGGCCCTCGAAAACGTGATGGTGCCGATGGAACTGCAAGGCCAAAAAGGTGCCTCGAAAAAAGCGATGGAACTGCTCGAAAGGGTGGGCCTCGCCGCCCGCCACGACCACTACCCAGCACAGCTTTCCGGTGGTGAACAGCAACGGGTGGCACTGGCACGTGCTTTTTCCAACAGCCCGAAAATCCTCTTCGCCGATGAGCCTACGGGCAACCTCGACCCGGAAACCCACGACGTTGTGGAAAAACTGCTCTTCGACCTGAACCGGGAAGCCGGAACGACCCTCGTCCTCGTCACCCACGACCTCGAACTGGCGGCCAAAACGCAGCGGGTGCTGAAGTTGAAGGGGGGGAAGATGGTGAATTGAGGAGTTGGCAGTTCGACAGTTTGACAGTGGGCAGTGGGCAGTCAGTCTTTAAGTCTTGCAGTCTATGAGTCTCTTGCCGTTCAATTCGGCACTGACTAAACAACTGCAACCCGACTGCCCACTGCCCACCGTTGAACTTCGTACTCTCAGTACAACTATCGAACTGACAACTGATAATTTTTCCCTTAATTTTGCGGTGTTTTTGGCGCAATTGCGCCAATTCATGCTCTTTTAGAAACGTGTTTTTGAGCGTCAACGAAATTGGCACACAAATGACCCTTGTCTGCCAATCGGCAGAAATGACGCCAACAACCAATAAAGGTTTGACTATTAAAATCGCATCCATGAAATCCTTGGCATTTGTATTTTCAGCAGCCCTGCTTTCGCTTTTCAGCCTCGCTTTCGCCCCTACGGACAAGGGCGAAATCAGCCTTACCTGCAATGTGAACGCCTGCGAGAAGGTGGATTCCATCTTCCTATTTGAATTCAACGGCATTGTTTTCAAGCCCGTCAAAGCGGCCAAGACCACCGATTGGACGACCTATAAATTCAATATGCCCGCCACCTCGCCCCGCTTTTACTATGTTGGCCTGGATGCGCAGAACATGAAGCCCGTCATCCTCGGCACCGAGAACACCCTGACCTTGAACGGCTCCTGCATGGCCTTTCAAGGTGCCCAATTGCCCGATTCCGACCTCAACCGCAATTATGAGGTGGTGAAAAATACGTTGAACGGTCACAAAAATGAGTTCAGCCAACTGCTGCAGCAGATGCAGACCGCCGACCGCAGCAACAATGTGGAATTGACCAACAGCGTCATCCTAAAATTGGCCGACCTCGACAAACGCCGCCTCAGCTACCTCGATTCCTTGAAAAGAGTTAGTCCCTATCTCGGCAAAGTGGCTGCCATCAACACCTACGCCAGCTACCAAATCCACGGCAGCGGCGACATCACCGAGTTGGAGTATTTTGCTACGCAATACTTCAAGTTCGTGGACTGGAAGGATGCCGACTACAACTACATGCCTTGGGTGTTCGAACAGATGAAAAGCTGGACGCAGACGCTCTCCAACCTTAACTTCCCGGAGGCCGTGCAGCGTGATTTCATGGACAAGATGCTGGCGCAAATACCTGCCGAAAGCCGCACCTATATGCTCGCCATGGGCGGCATGATTAACGGCCTGCAAGCAGCCAAAAGCCCTGTTTTGGGCACTTACGCCAAGCGTTTCATCGAAAAGTACCAAAAAACGGAACCTGCCGCCGCTGCGCAAGTGGCACAATTGCTGAAAATGTCCGCCAGCTTCATCAACGGCAACGAAGCCCCCGACTTCACCCTAAACGACCGGGACGGCAAGCCCGTGAAGCTCTCCGATTTCCGAGGCAAAGTGATGCTCATTGACTTCTGGGCAAGCTGGTGCGGCCCCTGCCGTCGGGAGAACCCGCATGTGGTCGAGCTTTACCATAAGTACCACGCCAAAGGCTTCGACGTGCTCGGCGTCAGCCTCGACAAGACAAAAGAACCTTGGCTGGCCGCCATTGAAAAAGATGGCCTCGTCTGGAACCACGTCTCCGACCTGCAAGGCTGGAGCAACTCCGCTGCGCAATTGTATGGCGTCTCCTCCATCCCGCACACCGTGTTGGTGGACCGAGAAGGTAAAATCATCGCTAGAAACCTACGTGGCGAGCAATTGACGGCCAAGCTGCGGGAAGTGTTGGGCGAATAAATTGAACTGTATTTTATGAAAAAGACCCTCGTCATAGGTGCTTCCACCAACCCGGAGCGGTATTCCTATTTGGCCATCAATTCCTTGTTGAAACATGGCTACGAAGTAGTGGCCATTGGCCGCAAGGCTGGCGAAATAAACGGCGTCCATATCCAAACGGGCCAACCTCCGCTCACGGGTATTGACACGGTGACCCTGTACTTGAACCTTTCCCACCAAGAAGAATACTACGATTATCTGCTTCAAATGAAGCCCCGCCGCATCATTTTCAACCCCGGTGCCGAGAATTACGACCTGCTGGATAGGGCCAGTCGGGTCGGCATTGAATGCATAGAAGCATGCACGCTCGTCATGCTGGCCACCGGACAGTTTTAAGGGCACTTCCCCCTGCCTTTTCTCATCTTTTAGCCTGACCATAATCATACCTTGGGTTGTAAACTTAGGTGACTTTTGGCATGAATCAAAAGTCGTTTTATGCAACCCATCAGTCTCGCCCGCCCATACCTGCTCAACGCCATCTGGGCCATGCACGATGTAAAAGGCTTCCTCGATGACAACGATATTGCCCAATTGTCCACCCTGTTCGGGGTTTCTGCCGTGGAAATCGAGGGCGTCGTGTCGTTCTACCATTTCTTCCACCGCCAGCCTTCAGGCAAGCACACGATTTACCTGAACAACAGCATTGTGTCGGAGTTCAGCGGCTTCGAGGAGGTGAAGCGGGCCTTTGAAAAAGAGACCGGGGCCGCCCTCGGCAAAGTGGATGCCACGGGCAATTTCGGCTTCTACGAAACCTCCTGCATCGGCCTCAGCGACCAGGAACCTGCGGCGCTGATTGACTTCTATCCGTTCACCGAACTGACGCCGCAGAAGGTAAAGCACATCGTTTCAAAGCTCAAAACTGGCTCCACGGCAGCGGCCATCTGCGATATGCCAAAAGACCATATCCGCTACACCCCGCCCGACGACCGGGCCTTTATTTTCAGGGATTTCGAGCCGGGGCGGGCCATTAAAAAACTGGTGGACTTGGAGCCTGCAGAGGTTTTCAACCTGATAAAAGAAGCGGGTCTGATGGGCATGGGCGGTGCGTTCTTCCCGACGGGCCTCAAATGGGAGCTTTGCCGCCGCAACCACAGCAACCGAAAGTTCGTGGTCTGCAACGCCGACGAAGGCGAGCCGGGCACTTTCAAGGACCGGGTGCTGCTCAACCACGAGCCGGGCCTCGTCATCGAGGGGATGATTCTCGGCGCTTATGCGGTCGGTGCTTCCGAGGGCAAGATTTACCTGCGGGCCGAGTACCGCTATTTGAAGGATAAAATCGAGGCAACCATCGAGGACTTCCGGCAACGGGGCCTGCTTGGCGACGACCTGCCCGCCAAACGGCCTTTCTCTTTCGATATAAAAGTGCAACTCGGCGCTGGGGCTTACGTCTGCGGCGAGGAAACGGCCTTGCTCAATTCGATGGAGGGCCTGCGGGGCGAACCTCGCACGAAGCTCTATTTCCCAGTAGAAAGAGGCTATTTAAGCAAACCGACCATTGTCAACAACGTGGAAACCTTCGCCTGCACGGCCCGCATCATCGAACTGGGGCCACAAGCCATGCTGCGGCTGGGCACGAAGGAATCGCCCGGCACGAAGCTCATCAGCGTGAGCGGCGATTGCGAGCGACCCGGCGTCTATGAAATAGAATGGGGCATGAAACTCGGCGATTTCCTCGACCTCGTTGGGGCGCAAGACCCGTATTTCATCCAAGTGAGCGGCCCCAGCGGCACCTCCGTTTCGATGAAAGAACGGGAACGGCGCATCAGCCGGGAAGACCTCACTTGCGGCGGCTCGTTCATGGTGTTCAACAAAAATCGAGATGTGCTGCAAATCCTGATGAATTTCTCCAATTTCTTCAAGCATGAGTCCTGCGGCATCTGCACGCCGTGCCGTGCCGGCAATTTCATCATGAACCGCAAGCTGCAAAAAATCCAGATCGGCCTCGGAGCGCTGCGAGACCTCATGGACTTGGAGGATTGGGGCAAAACCCTGAAACAGGCCAGCCGCTGCGGCCTCGGCCAAATGTCCCCGAACAGCATCGTGGATGCCATCCATAAGTTTCCCGAATACTTCGACAGTCGGGTGGACAAATCCGGCAGCCGCCTCAATCATGGCTTTGACATGGAACGGGCGGTGCGGGAGTACGAGGAAGCGGTTAAAGAATGATGAATGATAAATGATGAATTATAAAACCTGAAAACCAATATCCATGCAAAATCCAATCACCATAACCATTGACGGCAAAGCGGTACAAGCCGAGGACGGCGAGCGGCTGATACAGGTCATTCGTCGAGCGGGAATTGATGTGCCGTCGCTCTGCTATTTCGAGCATATTGACCCGCCGCTAGGCACCTGCCGGGTCTGCACCGTGCTGGTCAACGGCAAGCCGATGGCTTCGTGTACCTCCAAGGCCCGCAACGGTATGAGCGTCACCGTACATGACCCCGAATTGAACGACACCCGCAAGGCGATGGTAGAGATGCTTTTTGCCGAAGGCAACCACTTCTGCCCTGCTTGCGAAAAAAGCGGCGACTGCGACCTACAAGGCATGGGCTATGAGTTGGGCGTGCAGATGACCCGCTTCCCGCACCTGTTCGTTGACCGCCTCATTGACTACCACCCCAAGCGGATGGTCATTGAGCACAACCGCTGCATCCGCTGCCGCCGCTGCGTGGACGAGGTGCTGACCGAGGATGGCAAACGGGTCTTCAGCTTCGCAAACCGGGGAAACGATACGGAGGTGGCCATTGACTACGAGCAGGAGGCCAAATTGACCGAGGAGCAGGCCATTCGGGCCATGCACATTTGCCCGACGGGTTCCATTTTGGTGCGGGGCAAAAGTTTGTCACGGCCCTTCGGCGACCGCAAGTACGACATCGCTGGCATCCACCCGGGCGAGCAAGTTCCGATGGAAAAGCCCATTGCGCAAGCAGGAAAAAACGGCGAAAAAAAGGTCATCGCCACGGTATCGCTGGCGGGCTGCTTTGGCTGCCACATGTCCATGCTCGACCTTGATTTGGGCATCCTCGACCTCGTGGAATTGGTCGAGTTCAACAAGTCGCCGCTGACGGACATCAAGCACTTCACCAAGCGGGTGGACGTGGGCATCATCGAAGGTGGCTGCTGCAATTCCGAGAACGTTGAGGTGCTGCGGGAGTTCCGCAAGAAATGCGACACGTTGGTGGCCGTTGGCGAGTGCTCCATCTGGGGCGGCTTGCCCGCCATGCGCAACATGGTGCCCCTTCGGGAGTGCCTCGAAGAAGCCTACCTGCACTCGTTCACGAGTGAGGACGGAGCCGAAATCATCCCGCACCACGAGGATATTCCAAAGATTGTGGATAAGGTTTATGCTTGCAGCGAGGGTGTGGATCTTGATTATTTCATC
>JADLHE010000284.1 GCA_020848965.1 Saprospiraceae bacterium | reverse complement strand
GCACTATCCGAAGATTTCAAAAATCGTGAAGGAAACTGCCCTAGAGTTCGGCCTACCTTACAACGAATACCGCACTACCCGTGCAGCCATTGTGTCGCATTTCAAGGCGCTTAAAGAACTGGGCAAACAACCAGCGGTAGCCGTTGCGGCCTAGTTTCACAACGATTCAGCCCATAAAAAAGGGCGGCGGCATCAAAAGATACCGCCGCCCTTTTTTTGTGGCAACTGTCAGAAATCCCAACCACCAAGTCTGCTCACTGCTCGAAATATTTGTCGTAAGCATTGCCTCCTCCGGGTTGCTTCTTCAACTGTGGCAGTTCGAGCGGCTTTTCCCGGTTGGGCTTGCTTTCAATTTCTTCGAAATCAATCAACTCACCTTGGCGGTCTTTTTCGTATTCCTGTTGGGCTTGCTTGAAGCGCTTTTTGAGCAGCGCCTTGCCAAATAGGAACGGGAACACCAACGCATAGCCAAAAATCGTGACCAGAATAGCGCCAATACCAAGCGGCAAATTGGTCTTCAAAGTACTGCCTATCCATTTCAGGTAGTTCGTGACCACCGTGTGGTCAATGATGAGGGTGGCGATGAGCAGCAGCGGGGCCACGAAGGTCAAGGCAATCAAGGTGTACTTAATAATAAAGTACATGGCCACAATGAAGCCGAGCAGAATCAGGACTCCCGTTATGCCGTCAAGCCTAAAGCCGGATGTTTTGCGATATGTTGTCATTTCTTTGGATAATAAGTGTTTCGCTTTCAACAGCAATTCTGACGTAAACAACTGCAAAAAGCATCGCCTTGTTTGAATAAAAGCGCAAAATATGTGGAGATGTGCCAAAAACCAGATGGTGTGTAGCAAAAAATAGACAAACGAGGTCAGTCCGACCCCACCATTTGCAGCAACTCGTTGAGCATCATGGCCGTAGCGCCCCATAATACCCGACCGTTCAAATCGAAATAAGGCACATGCTTCAAGGTGATTTGGGGGTTGATGCGGATGTCCGTTTCACGGCGTACTTCCGGCGACTGAAAATGGGAAAGCGGCACCTCCAGCACCGAATTAACCTCCTCCAATTGCAGCCGGAATGCGGGCGGAGCCTCCAAATACCCCAAAAACGGATGAACCTGAGAATTGCTCACCGGGATGTAAAGTTCCGTCAGGCCGCCCAGCACTTTCACTTCCGCTTGGCCAATGCCCACCTCTTCCTCCGCCTCCCGCAGCGCTGTTGAGAGCATGGTTGCATCGCCCGGTTCGGCCTTCCCGCCGGGAAAACTGATTTGGCCGCCGTGGTGGTCACGGTCGTTGGCATTGCGTTCAATCAGCACAATATGCCATTCATTTGCCTTCGGGAAAAGCGCCATCAGCACTGCCGCCTGCCTTGCATCCACCGGGGCCTCCACATAGTGCCGTCGGGTGATGTGCGCCATCTGCAAATGGGCATCACGGCCCGGCAGTGGGGCATTCATCCTATCCTCAATCTGCCTTATCAAGTCAGTCATGTCAGTCTTTTTATGAATTTTCTCAGTCGGGCCGCAGATTTTCATCACTGGGCAGCAACGCCGCTGAATCTTCTTTTGCGGGAAACCTTTTGCCCGCAAAACAAACAACAAAGCGCTGCATTGTTCACGTTGCCAAAGATTTTAAAACGGTTTTCAACACAAGACCAAGGCATCGTGCTCCGCAATATCGGAAAGGGCATTTTTTAGTTTGAAAAACTTTTTTTAGTAGCCGTAATTTAATAAGTTCACGGCTCGAATTATCAAATATTTCTTTTGTCGTTCGTTGCATGTTGTTCCCTTTTACCAACCAAATCGAGCCAAAGACGAACAACCACAGCGAATAAACCAACCATTATTTAGCATTATGACGTACGACACCAGTAACATCCGCAACGTCGTCATGCTGGGCCACCCCGGCAGCGGCAAGACGACCTTGGCAGAGACAATGCTCTTCGAGTCCGGCGGCATCAGCCGCCGGGGTACAGTGCAAGAGCAGAACACCGTTTCTGACTACACCGACATTGAGCACGAGCGTGGGAACTCCATCTTCTCCACGCTCATGCACGACGACTGGCGAGGCAACAAAATCAACGTGCTGGACACCCCCGGCTCCGATGACTTCGTGGGAGAGGTGGTGGCTTCGTTGAAGGTTTCATCCACGGCACTCATGGTGCTCAACGCAAAGAGCGGCGTGGAAGTAGGCACGGAACTGCTTTGGGAATATGTTGAGAATTTTGACACACCCTGCCTTTTCATCGTCAACCAACTCGACCACGAGAAGGCGGACTACGATGCCACCGTGGAGCAGGCAAGGGGGCGCTTCGGCACAAAGGTGATGCCGTTCCAGTACCCCGTGAACGCAGGCACAAGCTTCAACAGCATCATTGACGCCCTGCGCATGGTGATGTACGTTTTTCCCGCCAACGGCGGAAAACCGGAGAAAAAACCTATTCCAGATGCTGAAAAAGGCCGGGCAGATGAAATACACCGGGCCATCGTGGAGGCCGCCGCCGAAAACGACGAGACGCTGATGGAGCGCTATTTCGAGGAAGGCAACCTTTCCGAAGCCGACTTGACAAGCGGCCTGCGCATGGCCATCGCCAACCGCTCCATTTATCCGCTGTTTTGTTGCTCCGCAATAAAGAACATGGGCAGCGGCCGCATCATGGGCTTCATCAACGACGTGTGCCCATCGCCAGTCGAGCGGGCCAGCGTGAAACTGGACGATGGCACCGAACTGAAGTGCGATGCCAAGGGCGACACCACTATTTTTATTTTCAAAACCCACAACGAGCCACGGGTGGGCGTCATTTCCTATTTCAAGGTGTTCTCCGGTGTGCTGCACGCTGGCGACGAACTCACCAACGCCGAGAACCGCACCGTGGAGCGCTTCGGGCAGCTTTACCTCGCCAATGGTAAAAACCGGGAAGCCACCGACCAACTGAAGGCTGGCGACCTCGGCTGTACCGTGAAGCTGAAAAACTCGCATACCAACCAGACGCTGAACAAAAAAGGCGTTGACAGAAGGATAGAACCCATCAATTTCCCCAACTCCCGCATCGAGGTGGCCGTGCAGCCGCCCAACAAGAACGATATGGAGAAGTTGATGAAGGCGCTGCACTCCATTTCCGAGGAAGACCCTACGCTGAAGGTCATCCAGTCCGCCACATTGAAGCAAACGATACTCGAAGGTCAGGGTCAACTCCACCTCGACCTCGTGAAGCACCGCATCGAGCAGGAGTTCGGGGTTAGTATGGAGTTTATCCGGCCTCGCATCCCGTACCGGGAAACCATTACGAAAGAAGCCAACGAGATGTACCGCCACAAGAAGCAGACGGGAGGCGCTGGCCAATTTGCCGAGGTACACATGCGCATAGAGCCGTACCACGATGGAATGCCCGACCCGCACGGCCTCACTACTCGTCAAAAGGATATAGAAAAACTGCCTTGGGGCGGCGAGTTGGCCTTCTACTGGTGCATCGTCGGTGGTTCCATTGACGCCCGGTTCGCTGGGGCCATAAAGAAGGGCGTACTGCAAAAAATGGAGGAAGGGCCGCTCACTGGCTCCAACTGCCAGGACATTCGGGTGAGCATCTACGACGGCAAGATGCACCCCGTTGACTCGAACGATATGGCGTTCATGACGGCCAGCATCCAAGCCTTCCGGGCCAATTTCGAGAAGGCGGGCGCTCAAATCATGGAGCCGATTTACGATGTGGAAATCCTTTGCGACGGCGAGGTGATGGGCGACATCATGGGCGACCTCCAGACCCGCCGGGCCATCATCATGGGCATGGACTCAGATGACCATTACCAGAAAATCATGGCCCGCATACCGCTGGCCGAGATGTACCAATACTCTTCGACGCTGCGGTCCATTTCACAGGGCAAGGCCAAGTTCAGCCGGAAATTCGCCGAGTACGCCCCCGCCCCGCCGGATATTCAGCAAAAGCTGATTGCGGAGCACAAGGCGACGCATAAGGAGGAGGAGTGATAAAGTTTAGAGTTACGGGGTTTGAGTTACGAGTGAGGCTAACTCGAAACTCATGACTCAAAACTCACACCTAAACAAAAAGCCCGTGCGGAAATTCCGACACGGGCTTTTTTCGTTGGCCTACAAGGATTCGAACCTCAACAGACAGAACCAAAATCTGTAGTGCTACCGTTACACCATAGGCCAAACTTCAAGTGCTTTTTTCAAAAGCGTGGCAAAGGTATAACGTTTTTACATTTTTGTAAAGTTCTCAGATGAAAAAATTTCTTGAAGATTTTTTTCAACCTGCTATCGCCGTCT
>JADLHE010000283.1 GCA_020848965.1 Saprospiraceae bacterium | reverse complement strand
GTGAAAAATGTGGGGCAAAGATAGGGTTTCGGGCAAGGGGCAAAGCAATAAACCACAAGAATTTGTCGGCTGGTGCCATCAAAGATTCAAGGTGTGATAGGGTAGTGAGCAGTGAGGGGCTGCCCAGCGCTGCACATTTACTGTGGCATGGTGCCTTGGGGCAATGCATGTCCCTTCCTGAAAGTTCAACCGAGCAGTAGTATTTGGACTATTGTTAAAATGTTTTTATTTTTTTGGAAAATATTTTGTAGTTTTTTAAAAATGTTTTGCAATACTATCAAAATCGTTTTTAGTATTGTCATTTTTTTTTTTAGTATTAAAAGAATATTTTTATGCTTTATAAGGATATTTTTATTTTTTGTAAACAATATTTTATATATTAGCACATTCATTTGTAATTCTAACAAAATTCATCATGCTATCGCTCAACTTAACGCCAATTTTTAAGGCACGAGGCATCGAAAGGCCGTACAGTTTTTTAGTAAAAGCAGGCTTAACATCCCATGTTGCACATGCCATCTTGAGCAGCGAGACCAGAAGTTTCCGATTGGACCATATCGAACTGCTTTGTCGGGCGCTCATCTGCGAACCCAGCGACTTGGTGCTGTACACCCCCGACAAAAACCACCCGCTGCCACAAGAGCACCCGTTGAACAACCTGAAGCAGCCAGAATCGGTGAAAGATTTGGGAGCGACCCTCGCCAATATGCCCTTCAAGCAGTTGAAAGAAATCGCAAAGCAAATCAGCGAGGGGCAATAGTGGCCGAAAGTGGCCGGAGTTTTTACCTTTGGGGAAATTAGCAATGCGCAACCTTTATCTTTCCAACCGTTTCTTCTACCTCTTCGGGGCCATCGCCGTGCTGTTTGCATTGGGCTATGTCCTGCCAGTGCTATTCCCTGTTGGCATCGCCGTTTTCTGCTGCGCAACGGGCGTGGTGGCCATTGACCTCGTGCTGCTTTTTGGCAAAAAATTAAGCGTGACGGCGGTGCGCCAGGTTCCAAAGCTGCTGTCACTGAGCGACGAAAACAAGATAGAGTTGCACATTGCCAACCACTCTCCCCGCCCGCTGCGCATTACGGTCGTGGACGAACTGCCCGTGCAGTTGCAAAAGCGGGATTTTGAAATGGAAATCGGTCTTCATGGGGGCGAGGCAAAGACCTTGGCTTACGAACTGAGGCCGCTTACCCGTGGGGAATACAGTTTTGGCGTTGCCAACCTTTTTGCGGAGACAAAACTGGGCTTGGTGCAGCGCCGCTTCAGGGCTGCCGAGCCAATGGATGTGCCGGTTTATCCCTCGGTCATTCAGATGAAGCATTATGAATTGCTGGCATTCAATCGGTTAAACACCACGGACGGCTTGCGCAAAATCCGCCGCATCGGCCATAGCTACGAGTTCGACCAGATAAAGAACTACGTCACGGGCGACGACTACCGCAGCGTCAACTGGAAGGCCACCAGCCGGCAAAGCAAGTTGATGGTCAATGTTTACGAAGATGAGCGCTCGCAGCAGGTCTATTGCCTGATTGACAAAAGCCGCTCCATGAAAATGCCGTTCAATGGCCTCAGCCTGCTCGACTATGCCATCAATACCAGCCTCGCCATCTCCAATATTGTCCTCAAGAAATACGACCGGGCGGGCCTCATCACCTTCTCTGATAAAATTGGCGCCACCCTAAAGGCCGACCGAAAGCCCAACCAGTTGAACAAGATTCTGCATGCCCTTTACAACGAAAAGGAACGCCCGCTGGAAGCCAATTACGAACTACTCTACCACATTGCCCGCAAGCTCATCAATGGCCGCAGCTTGATTTTGCTCTATACCAATTTCGAGAGCATGTATGCGCTGGAGCGGGTATTGCCGCATTTGCGCCGCATCAATAAATTCCATTTATTGGTGGTTATTTTCTTTGAAAACACGGAGATACAGGAATTTGTAAAAGAGGAAGTAACGACCATGGAGGGCATTTATACCCAAACTATGGCGCAGCATTATCTCGCCGAAAAGTCAGCAATGGCGCATGTTTTGCGGCAGCACGGCATACAGACCATCCTCACCAGACCGGAGGATTTGTCCATGAATACCATCAATAAATACCTGGAATTGAAGTCGAGGAATATGATTTAATTTCGGATTTCGGATTTCGGATTGGGGGAAGTGTGTGCTAAACTTTTTGAATCTTTAGCTATTGCAAAAAAGATTCAGCATGAAGCACACACTTCCCAAAAATCCGCAATCCGCAATCCGAATTCCGCAATCATCTGAGCAGCGTAATATTCCCCTTTTTGAAATACTCTTGGCCGTTGTAGCATTTGGCTTTCAGGTAGAAGCCGTACGCATCAGGCGGCAAAATCTCACCTTCGTTGTTCATGGCACCATTCCATTTTATGGGCTGCTCATCGGTGTAGAAGACCCGCTGGCCCCAGCGGTTGTAGATGGCCAGTTCCATTTCCACCACGATATTGCTCCGCAACCAAAGCTCGTCGTTCTCGCCATCGCCGTTGGGCGTGAAAGCATTTGGGAGGAAGAGGTTCGGCTCATCGCAATCCGGGTTCCAAACATAAATGGTCACGGTGCGGGTAGCTTCGCAACCGCCCTCGTCGGTGATGGTCAACACATAAGTGGTCGTTTCATCGGGCTTGGCCTGTGGGTTGTGGATATTCGGGTCGCTCAAGCCTATAGAAGGCGTCCAAGCATAGGTGTAGCCCGGCCAGAAGTCAATGTCCAATTGGGAAAATTCTTCAGAGCCATACAGGATGGTGTCCATTGAAGAAGTGATGGAATCGGCCAAGGTGGCATTGATGTCATAGAAAATGACCATTGTTGAGTCCACGTCATGGCAGCCATATTGGTTCTCGGCATCCACGATGAACAATTGGTCGTCCGTCAGGCCGCTCACCAAGATGCTGCCATCTGGGTTTTGCGTTTCAATGAACTGCTCCGGCGTCCAAGTGAAAGTGAGCGTCTGGTCTGGATGGTTGTTGAACACAGGTATCACTAAACTTCCCGGTTCGAAGCAGAAGTTAGTGGTAGCGCCAATTTGAATATCTACAGGATAGGCCAAAACCGATATTTGGGCGGTGTCTTTGCAGCCCAATGTATCGGTCAGTTGCACGTAATACGTCACTGTGCCATTTGGTGAAACCGTGGTGCTTGCGGTGGTGGCAAACGGATTGGCAAAGTTCAGGCTCTCCGACCAAGCAATATTGGTGACGAAATTGGAGCTGTAATTGGCCGTCAGAGTCAAGTCCGTTGTATCACAGAGCAAGGTATCGGTCGGCAGGGTGGTCAGGTTTATTTTCGGCATCACCCGTACCTGCACCGTTTGCACGAAGGAACAAGTGTCCAAGCCATTGTAGCCCAGGATTTGAACTTGGTAAAACTGGTCGTTGTCCAAAGTGACGATGGGGTTCGGACAATTTGTGCAAGAAAGCCCGGTGCTTGGCGACCAATAATAGTCCAAGGTAGAGTTGGTCGCTGCCGGGTTGAGCGGCGTAGGCATTTCCGGACAGATGTCCACCGTTTGTCGGATGATAGGGTCGAAAGTATAGGTCGTAATGTCGAAAGTATCCACGCTGGTGCAGCCCCATTGGTTGCTGGTTTCAGCGATGAAAACCGAAGTAACGCCCTGTTGGCTGGTCACTACAGGACAAGCGGACATATCGCCGCTAAGGATGGTTCCCCCATTGGAGGCCGTCCAATGATATTCCAGCAAATCATTGGGGTCGAGGTTGATGATGCAAATATTGTAAGAAGGCATCGGGCAAGTGTCAATCACCCCGCCGCCTGTTTGTTCGAGGTCAAGTTCGTGGTTGGCCACTAGGACGGTATCCTGTTCCGTGCATTGGTAAGCATCAGTGACGAGGATGATATAGGTTTCCTCATCGGCAGGCTCCACAGTCAGGCTGGTCACGTTGTTGCCAACGATTTCTCCACTGGAAGTCGTCCAAACTATGCTCTGATAGGGCACGTCCACTTGAGCGGAAATCTGTACAGGCTCACCGCAAGTTAGCGTGTCGGCAGTTTCGGTGATGTTGATGATGGGCGCTGCAAAAACCTCAACGCCGATAGTGTCTTTGCAAATATCCGAGCCAAAATTGCCGGATACAATGACCGTGTAATTTGTTGATTGTGAAACTGTTACACTTGGGTTGGGGCAATTGGTGCAGTCCAAACCAGTCGCTGGCGACCATGTGTACATGAGGGTTGCATCGGCTCCCGGATTGATGGGTTCACTCACATTTGGGCAAACGCCAAGGCTATCCACGACGGTTGGCACAAAAGCGTAGCCGGAAATGGATTGCGTCAGCGAGCCTGTGCAGCCGAACTGGTTGGTGGCCGTGACAGTATAATTGGCTGCCAAGCCTGCGGATGGTGTCACGACTGTTACCGAAGGGCCTGTTGCCGGAGGCAATACCTGCCCACTGCCCTGCACCGACCAAGCATAAGTTAGGTCATGGCTGGCTACGAGGTTGTTTACCGTAATTGGCACTTCCACGGAAGGGCATTCTGCGCCCAGGTTTTGCCAATTGAGCTTCACCGATTCATCTGCTATGAAAACAGTGTCCTTATCGGTGCAGCCAAATTGGTCAATGCCAGTGACCTCATACTCCGTGTCGCCGGATGGAAAGACGGTTAAACAACTGCCATTGCCCACGAACCCATCGGGCAGTATAGCCCATTGGAAGCTAATGTTCTGCAAGTCTGCGCTGGCGCAAAGCTGCATTGGGCCACCACAACTGATGGTATCGGGTTGTGCTGCAACGCCAATTTTATCAGGTACAAAAACGACTACCTCCCTTGTGATGGAGCAGGTGTCGGGGCTGAAATCCGTGATTTCAACGGTATATGTCATTGTATGCGGGGGCCAAACGGTCGGGTTGGCAGCGGTTGGGTCGCTGATATACTCGTTTGGTGTCCAGTTGTACTGGTATTGGGTCGGGCCTTCTGGATTGATGGCCACAGAGTCACCGGGGCAAAGGACGATAACGGAGTCGAGGTACTCTTTGATGAATTCCAATTTCAGTTCCTCGGTTTTTACGCCGTTGCAGCCATTGGAAGTGTAAACCGTCATGGTTACGATGAACGATTCGCCTTCGTAAATAGTGAAAATGGGGTTTGCCAAGGTAGAGGTATCGCCATTGCTCGTCACCCAAAGAAAGCTGTCGGCAGTGATGCCTGCTTGGTTGATGATGGTGGCATCATGGAAAAGCACCTCCACGCTGTCCGTTTCACAAAACAGGTATTCGTAGGTGAAATCGGGTATGAATTGCGTTGAAACAATCTCCACCTCCTTTTCCAGAGTATCCACGCAGGCAAGGGCGAAATCCATCGTCAGTTGAACGGTATAGGTACCTGGGCCGGGGTAGTTGTAGATGGGGTTGTCCAGATGAGAGGTGTCGGCAGCGGAGGTTGGGTCGCCAAAATTCCAAGCAAAATTGAAGGCGTTGGTGCTGGTATTCACAAACTGCACATTGCTTCCATTGCAAGATACAACATAATCAAAATCAAGCACATTGGCCGTGTCCACCACTGCCACATAAACGCTGTCGGTTGCGGAACAACCAAACTGATTGGTAGCCGTCACGTACAGCCAACGCTCGCCTGTTAAGTTGACAACCGTCGGGTTGGGCACATTAAGAGGCCCGGTAATCATCGGGTCGGCTTGCCAAAGCCAGGTCAAAGTGTCATTTTGGTCGAGGTTTCTGGCGAATACGTTCAGCACTTCGTTGGAGCATTTGATTTGCTCACCTACGGTCTCGATATTGGGAGGCCCGCCGACCACCGAAATCGTATAGTAATAATGTCAGCCTTCATGGTCGGTTGCCAGCACGATATAGGACTCTAAACCCGACACGATTACTTCCAATGAATCGTTGTCGCCGCCAACTTGCGCCCCCGTGCTGTTGAACCAAGCAAAGTCAACTGGCAAAAGACCAACCGTGGCGGATAGGGTAGTGGTCTGGTCGCAAGTGGTCACGTCGTTGCTGGCCACCAGATTGATATTGTGTGGCACATTTACCGTGATTGTCCTGCTGATGGTACAGGTGTCGGCACCACTCAGGTTTGATACAATGGCCGTATAAGTCGTTGTTTGTGAAGGGTTTGCGTGTGGGCTTGCGCAATTGGTGCAGCTCAGGCCAAAACTGGGCGACCAATTGTAAACAAGGCTTGTATCGCCGCCAGGGTTCAAGGTCACGCCACTTGACAAACAGCCGAGCACCTCGCTGCCGTCTTCCAAGTTGGGCAGTTTTGTGAGGTCAATATAGAGCGAGTCGGTGGCAGTGGTGTCGGTGCAATTCTCGCTTGTTTTCACTGCCAAAGTCAAGTAAAGCCAACCCTCTTGGTTTATGGTGATGCTTGGGTTCATCAGCGTGGAAGTATCGTTCGCCACGCCTCCGAAGGTCCAAAACCAATTGTTCGTATCGTCTTCACTGTTGTTGGTTTCGTCCATGAAATGAACGGTGACCATGCCTTCTTCGCAACTGCTGTAATTGAAGCTAAAGTCGGCGTCCAGCGTTTTTTGTTCCAATAAAATGGGCTGCTGAATGGTGTCCTTGCAGACGGCGTTCGGTGGGGTCATCAAAGTGACCGTATAGCTGCCAAAAGCTGGATAGTCCCAAGTCGGATTGTTTAAGGTAGAAACATCGGCCACGTGATTCGTGTCCCCGAAGTCCCAAAATACGCCCGGTGGTGCGTTTAGGCTTTGGTTGATGAAATGGACAATGGTTGCATCGCAATCTGTATCGGGTGTAAAAGCCAAGTTTACAGGTTGGAACACTTCCACCGTGACTGAGCCCGTGGACTGGCACAGGTTATTGTACCCGGTTATCGTCACTGGGTAGGTGGTGTTCACCATTGGCGAAACGGATGGGTTCGGCAGGCCCTGTTGGCTCAACGGCACGGGCGGCCCCCAAGCGTAGGTAAAGCCGGTGGTAGGCCCATTGGGGTTCAGTTGTGCAATGCTGCCAAGGCAAACCGAAACGGTGTCGAGGTCGTCAATGGGGTTGTTGCCGCCCGATTCGAATTCAACGATTTTGGTTTGCTCGCAGCCGTTCTGCGATACCACCGTAAGTTTGATGGTGCCGCTGGATGGGTTCGGGATTTGAAAAACGGGGTTTTGAATCGAAGAAATCAAGGTCGTTCCACCGAAATTGACCTCCCAATGCCATGAAACAACTGGGGAAACCGTGTCCACCGACAAATCGTGCAAGACCAGTACCGACTGGTTCGTGCAGTCATAAGTGTTAAATTCAAAATCGGCGGTGAGGGAATTCAGTTGTAGCAATATCTCATGGAACCCGGTATCAACGCAGGCCCCTATTGGCTCAGCCACCAAGGCTATGGTATAGGTGCCCGGCCCCGGATAGGTATAGGTGGTCTCTTTTTGGGTGGAGGTAGGGTTTGGGTTCGGCCAATTGAAAAACCAAACGAAGTTCTGCGCCACCTCAGTGGCATTTTGGAAATTCACCTTCAAGTCATCGCATTGCGCATCGGGCGCAATGATTTGCGCATCCAATTTTGCACATTCCCCCACTTCGTATTGGAAATCACGGCGCACCACGGAGAGCAGGTCGCCATCCCGGTACTCCTCCACCAAAACACCCACTACAAACCGACCTTGTATATGTGGCTGTGCCGTAATCAAGCCAGTATGCTCATCAATGGTAAGCGGGTTCGAACTGGGGCCGAGCATTTGGTTTTGATTATAGGGAGGGTTTACCCATGTTACATTGGTGAAAGGCGGTGGTGTAATGGCAATATTGCCATTTGGTGGAGGAAATGGCACAGGCTGTGCAGCATTTTCCTGCGCTCCTACAAATGGTGTGTACAATTTGTAAGCTAAGGAGTCGCCATCAATATCAGTTGCTGGATTGGGATGGTTCAAGTCTCGGTTTACACATACAAAAACTGGTGGGTATGCCCCGAATTTGGGGCTGCTATTGTTCAGTGACCTGGCCAATGGTGATACATAGAGCCAATAGGTTGTTCCGGTCGTATTTGGTTGTTGAATGTTCACGATGTCCCAGTTGCGGCAGCACCGCTGATAGACGACGTAAAACCCTCCTGGCCCTTGTATCTTGTATATTTTTTCATAACGGTTTACCTCTACGCAAACTCCAGGTGGCACGAAGAGGCAAGGGTCGCCTGCAATATTATTGGGAATCGTATCAACACTTTCTTGAATCAAAGTCATTTGAAGTGAGTCATGGTTCATGTTTGGCCACTGGTTCCCATTTTCATCAAAAATATCAATGTATGAAACCTTGTCACTCTGCACTACGGGTGTGCCATCTGTGTTCTCGGGATTACAGTTCCGATAGAGCAGCAGTACAATCTTATAATTGTCATTGCCGAGGTATTGGTAGGAGAGTTCGCCTCCGATGATATGCGTTGCCAGCAGAGGCCGAGCTATGGAAACACCTGCAATCGTGAGGATTGCCAGCAACAGGTGACGAAAGATTTGTCTTGGATTTTTCATACGGATAATGCTTTCTGAAATAATAAGGAGCGTTTGTTCAAAAATGGGATATTTCAATTCTCGGCCACACGGCGTGCGCCGATGATGGCCACCTTCCGCTCAAAGGAAGCCACCACGGAGTAGATGCTGCCCCGCTCGTCGTCCAAGCGGTCGCTGATGAACTGCGGCGACAATTTTTCGCCATAGCCCACCACCTGCATGGTCAGCATGCCTTTGTCAACGTATGGTTTCAGCACACCGCCCCGCCATGTTTCAAAATGGTTGTTCAGGCAATCGGAGCGGCGCTGCGATAGGTCGAAATTATAGTCCTCGCTGGCCCTGGGGCTGGTGAAGCCTTGGATGATTAGCTCTACTTTGAAGCCACCATCGTCCATGATTTCAAGGATGTTTTCACTGAAAACCTCCAAGCTCAGGTAGCCGTTGTTCACCTCCCGCTCGAAGAAGGCGTCCATCCGGCGGGCATTGGTGATGCTGTCGAAACCTGAAAGCGCAGTCACGTATTCACTGATGAAAGTGTCCTTGCGCTCCATGTATTTTTCCCAAGTTTCCTTGTAGCTGAACTCGGTCGTCGTTTTGCGGGTGCGGGGGTTGGGCTGGTCGTTGTCGAAATAGATGACCAAAGGCGGAAAATCCTCGATTTCCTTTGGCTTCAAGTACAGCTTCTTGATTAAATCGGTGGTGGTTACATCTTTTCGAAGGTCAATGTTCACCGTATCGGAGAAATAGGCCACTTTGGAACCAATGAGCTGGTAATCCTTGTCACGGTCGAGCACAAAATCCACCGTATTTCCTGCTTCGTTCTTTTTGAAATCCACTTCTTGGCCGTTCACCACGAGGCGCACCTCCACGCCTTTCAGCGGGTTGCTGTTTTTCTTGTTGAATGACTCTACGTGCAGGTCAACCTTATCGGGCACGAGGTAGAGCTTGCGCTCAATATTGCGCTGGTTTGCAGCGGAAGGCACGGTCAAATCCACTTCTTCCCGCACGGGCAGAAAGCCGGGGCGGTTGGCCAGCAGCACGTATTTGGTGCCTTTTTTCAATGGAAAATCGAAATTGTTGCTATCGGGATTCGTTACGGTAGCGAGGGGTATTTCGCCTTCTTTTCCCACCTCAAACAACTGCAAGGTGACGCCATTCAAAGGCTCGCTGTTCTTGCGGTTGAAGGTCAACACGTTCAGGTCCACCAATTGAATGGTAAACTCATAAATATCGTAACAGCAGGCCTCGAACTCTGGCTCCAATACCAAACTTCCCAATCGCATCGAGGAAAAATAGCCCTTCGTGCGGGTGTCGTTCAGCCAAAAATGCGTGTCGTTGTAGCTGCTGTTGTAGGGAGCCTTCAAGTGCTCGAAATCATGCCATTGGCCGTTGTTGTAATCAGCTTGGTAAAAATCAAGGCCGCCATAGCTTTCCCTGCCATCCGTTGAGAAGTACATGGTCTTGCTCTGGTGGTGGAAAAAGGGTGAAACTTCATTGCCCGGAGAATTGAGCAGGGTCTCGTTCACTGGCTCGCTGAAGCTGGTGTCCCCTTCCAGTTTTACAGACCAAATATCCAATTTGCCCTGTCCGCCGGGTCGGTCTGAAACATAAAAAAGCCATTCTTTCCCAGCGGCTTCGTCATAGCTCAAATGTGGGTCGGTGGCAGTGTAGCCGGGCATGTTGATGCTTGCAGGCAGCTTCACTGGGTTGCCAAATTCGCCATTGTCGCCCACGCTGCGGCTCCATATTTCGCAGCGAACCTCGGTTGTATTGCCCAAATAATCGCAAAGGCAGTAAAAGACTTTGTTTCCAGCCTTGTTGTAGTCAGCATGGGCAGTGTGGCGGCTGTCGTCGTTAATTTTGAGTTTTTCAGCTTTGCCATTGCCATTTGGCACTTTCATTTCGATGGAATACTGCCGGGGAGCCTCGCCCTTTTTAAAGGCCCTTTTTTCGCTCAAAGAAGAGTAGAAGAAATCCTTGCCCCGCATTTGCGCCGCAAAATCGTTGTAGGTGGTGTTGATATCATCTTCGAGCCGCTTGACCACCACGTTTTGGTCGGGGTTTTTGATGGCATCAATGGCCCATTTCAGCGATTCTATTTCTTGCTTCGCAATGGCCTGCTCTACCGGGAACAGCGTCCCTTTTTCATCCGAAAACTGCTGGAAATACTGCTGCGACTGCTCGTATTTGCCCTGTTTCTTCATCACCGTGGCCAGCCAATATTTGCACAGTGGGTACTTCCCAGCTGTGTCCACGGCTATGACCTTCGTGTAGGCGGTGTCAGCAAAAGAATAGGATTCAAACAGGCGGGCAGATTCGGCGTATTTGTAAAGCACGTCCGTCAGCTCTCCCTCAATGAGCATCGCTTCTTGGTAGTGCTTCATGGCCGCATAGTAGTTCTTGTCCTTGAACTCCTCGTCGGCAGCCTTCACGTATTGCTTGAAAGTTTGGCCTTGGGCCAAATTCGCAAAACATACTATGAACAAGAAAAGGGGAAGATATTGCCTCATTTAACTCGTTGTTTTGGATAATTCATGGTTCAGAGAAGTGAGAGTGTGAGAGTGTGAGAGAAGTGAGGGAGTGAGAGATGTGAGAGCGTGAGAGATGTGAGAATCGGGCCTCTCTCACCCTCTCACACCTCTCACTTCTCTCACTCTCTTATAAGAGTGGACAAGCCTTGAACAGCTTGATTGGGTAAACCTTGTGGATGATATATCGCACGGCTATCTCCGGGCCGCCATTGCGGTTGGTGGCTGTGCGGAATTTCGATACATTCATGTCCCAGCTAAGGCCCACCATCAGGTCGTGGTAATGCAGTTCGGCAGCGGGCATGAATGCATCTCCGATTTTATTAAAACGGAAACCCAGGGTGAACTGAATGGCTATCTCCTTGGCACGCTGGGTGCTCAGATAGTGCCGATAACCAGCATTCACTAGACTTTCGAAGTATTTGCCCTGTATTTGAACCGTAGCTGCGCCAACAAAATCACCATTTTCTTTCAACTGGATGGCGGGCATAATCGTGGCGGAACCCCTGTAGGGCAGCTTGCTGGTTTTGTCATCGTAAAAACTTTGCTTAGGCTGGTTCAGGTGGAAAAAGCCCAAGCCAAAATCCACCTTGCTGCGGCTGCGTGGGAACTGTCGGCGGATATTCACCCCAGCGCCAAGGTCAGGATAGACGATGCTGGTATTGTTGAAGTCCTCCCCGGTTGCGCTATTGTAATCCACTGTTTGTCCGGTCCAGAAATTATCAAAACTGAGGTTGCCGAGGTCGAAGCCCCGCTGACCCAGGCCCAAGGACACACCGCCAGAGATAAAGCTGTTGCGGTCCAGTTGGCGGGTATAGGAGCCAGTCAGCAGCACATGGTTGTTGGACAGGTTGCCATCGCCCGCTTGGTCGTGGAAAAGGTCAATGCCAGCACTGAACCACCAACGGTCGTGGTTGATGTCGTAAAACTTCTTCTCAGCGGAGGCTGAAAAAGTCTTGTAAGGGGAATTAGCAGCGTTCCATTGACTGCGGTAGAGGCTGGTTAGCCGGATATCGCCCTTGGAGATGCCCGTCAGGGCGGGGTTCATCGTCAGCGGAGCGTTGTAGAACTGGCTGAAGTGGATGTCTTGGGCGAAAAGCCCAATGCCTCCGGCCAAAAGGATGGTAATGAGGAATAGTAATTTTGTTTTCAAGGCAATGTTCATTTTTACCCTAAGCAACGCCGGCCTGCCAACTGCCGAAAACCCTGCTTGAGGGGGGACATGGTGATTGAATCGGTTCCTGTTCAAGCGGTTATTCGTCTAAAATACAAAAGTATAGTCTGATGCAATATACTGATAACCAGCTGTCTATTGCAACTGTTATTGCTTTCATTTTTGCCTAACAAAACCTTTCATTGAAATAAAGTAATGAACCATTCAAAGGCATTTTGCATAGTGCAGCCCCTGATGATGCATACGGTTAATCAATGACAAAGTTCAATCGCCTTTCAAAATGGCCGTGTTCGTCAGTGCAAAACCAGTTTCTGTACGCCAACTTGCGTACCGGACATAATTTGTAATAGATAAACCCCCTTTGGTAAGCCGCTTAAATCAAGTTCCTGCTTGAAGGGGAAATTGGTATGATTCTCAAGTGATGCCAGTACGATTTGACCCTGGGCGTTCACTATTCTGACAGCAAATTTAGCATTTGGTTCTAAAATTTCAACAATTATTTTTCCAGCACTGGGGTTTGGGTAAACGCTGAAACCTGCTGCTGGCCCGCCTTGTGGCTCATTTGCGGCTTCGCAAACATCCACCGAAACCTGTACCGCATTTGACAAAACCGGGTTATCTTCCACGCAATGAGCCGACGAATGCAGGTAGCAAACCACCACATCCCCATCGTGCAACTGGTCAGTCATGAAACTGGTGCTGCCGTTGCCCGCTGCCTGCCCGTTCACCAGCCATTCATACACTGCTGCTGAACCTCCGTTGGTTGCCACGGCCTCAAAAGAGACCATTTGACCCAGACAGATGATGGAATCGAACGAAGGCGTTATCTGAATGGCGGTCAAAACATTGTCCAATACGTCCAAAATTACGGTGTTGGAATTCACGGGGTTTTGCGCCACGCAAGCCTTTGACGACGTCATGGTACACTGGATGGCACTTCCGTCAGTGGGGTCATTGACAAGGAGAGTCGGTGCGTTTGCACCAACCACCATGCCGTCCAGCGTCCATAAAAATGAGGGGGAATTGCCGCCGTTGATGGGGGTTGCAGTGAGGGCGACCGGTGTGCCTTCGCAAACCGTTCCTGCATCAGCAGCGATGGTAAGAGACGCCGTCAGCAGCGATTCCACATTTATCGTTAAAATATTTGAAAAAGCATTTTGATTCTGCACGCAAGTCTCCGAACTGGCCATTTGGCAAGTGAACTGGTCGCCATCCTGCAACTGGTTGATGGTGAACTGCTGGATGCTGCTGCCAAAGGCGTTCCCGTTCAAAAACCACTGAAAAGTAGGCGCAGCGCCACCATGCACAGGGTTGGCCATGAAGGACACTGGCTCGCCTTGGCAAATCTGCGTTTGCGATGCAACGATTTCAAGTTCCACCGTGGCTGGTGCGGTCACGGTAAGCATGGCTGGCTGGCTGGTGCTGCTGCCTGCGCCGTTGGTTACCACACAGGTGTAGCTGCCAGCGTTCGAGGGTGTTGCAGCCGCAATGCTGTACACGTTTTGCGAAGCACCCGAAATAGCTGCACCGTTTCTATACCATTGATAAACAAGCGGTTGCACCCCATTGGCGCTGAGGCTGAAGGTGGCTGGGCTGCCTTCGCAAACCGTCATCGGCTGCGGGTTTTGTACGATGAGCGGCGCATTGCCCATGGTGGAACCGAACTCATACACCCCCATGTCCACCGTGCTGTTGAAGATGCGGGGCAGGCTGTCGAGGTCAATGCCCACGCCTGTTTCAGTGATGGCTGGGTTGTCGCCGTCGTCAATGGCGGGCGAGCCGTTTTCCAAATGGAAATTGCCGCTGGCCGGGCTGGAAAACTTGGGGTCGAGGTTGAATTTCATGCCACCGCCGCAGTTCACGATGCCGCCGTTGCCGTTGTAAAGGGCTGCGCAATTGGCCACATCTGCCAGTGAGTTACTGATGGTGGGCGTGCCCCAAATGATGCGGAACACCTTGCCCTCGCCCGCTGTGTTCGCCCAAAGGATGCAATTGCGTACCATAGGGCTGGCCACGCCCGTGCCTTGTTCACCTGCGTTGCAATAGAGCGCCCCGCCGATATTGGCGTGGTTGCCATAAAAAGTGCAGTTAGTAATCATGGCATTGGCGTTGCCAAGTTCTGCGCCGAGGTTATAGACGGCCCCGGCCGAGAGCGCATAGTTGTTGTAAAACAAGCAATTGGTGAGTTCCGGGCTGCTATTTCCCGCTGTTTGCGAAGCAAGATTGCCTTTGCCAAAATTGTACATTGCCCCGCCATAAGTATCGGCATGGTTGCCAATGAACCGACAGTTTCGGATGATTGGATTGCTGACGCCCTCGTTGCCGTTGTTGAAAATGGCACCGCCCGCAAAGCCGGAGTTGTTGTTTTCAAACTGACAACTGAGTAGGGTAGGGCTTGCCGTGCCTTGGTAGCCAGAATTGTACATGGCCGCCCCGTCGTTGGTCGAGTGGTTTTCGATGAAACGGCAATTGAAGAACTCCGAGCCGCTGTAACCCGTGAAGGTGCCGTCATTGTAAACTGCGCCCCCAAGTTCTGCCACATTTCTTTCAAAAACACAATCTTTGACGATGGCGCTCGAAATGCCTTGGCGGCCAAAATTGTACATGCCGCCGCCGTCGAGGAAGGCGGAGTCCCGCTCGAAACGGCAGTTGGTCAGTATGGGGCTGCTGTTGCCAGCCTGGCCCATGTTGAAGATGCCGCCGCCGCCGTTCACTTCTGCCACATTTGCGACGAACTGGCAGTTGTTGAGCACTGGATTGGCGGCGCCACCAAAGCTGCCCGTGTTGTACATGCCACCGCCACCGTCACGTGCCACGTTGCCGATGAATTGGCAATTGGTGAGCACCGGATTGCAGGCACCGCTGAAGCTACCGTCGTTGAAAATGCCGCCGCCATAGCCCCAGGCGTAGTTGTTTTGGAAGATGCAATTGCTGATGGTCGGGTGCGAACTGGAGCCAGCCGTGGAGCCGATATTGAACCAGCCAGCACCGCTGGTTTGTGGGGTGCCAAGGCCAGCGCCCGCTTGGTCGGCATTGCCGCCTGT
>JADLHE010000282.1 GCA_020848965.1 Saprospiraceae bacterium | reverse complement strand
CGCCGAGCGTTTCCCATCCTTGCCATTTCCGGGCCGGAGGCAACACTATGCCCGACACACCGATTTTGGGGTAAGCATCAATTTTGCACTCACCATAGGCAATGCAGAAGAAACCTCCATCTCCCCAGCCTGCTCCCCATGAGTTCTTGCAAATCCAGTATTGTCCAGTTTCATTGTAGCCGATGACGGTCACACAATGTAACCCTTCCAATACGCCGCTCACTTTGTGATAAACGCCATTTTGATAACTGAAAAAATCTGTATATACTTCTAGAATGGCGGCAAGCGGCCCAGTGTTTGTCAAGTAGTTCTTTGCATCAGTAGTGCTATTCAGCGTTGTGATATTGGTGATTTTGACAGCCCTATTGTTCCTGTCAGCGCAACTTTTGCAAGAGGGTGTACCATTCCAAATGTCGTTGTTGGTGAAGGAGCTAGCATAAGGATTGCAGGCTTCATCGCAAACGCCCCTGTTCTTGATTTGCTGAAAGGCGGCATCATGCCACCAGCCACCGCAATTTGGGCCATGACTTGAGCAAAAGTGTTGGTCAGCTTCGGAGAGGTCGAGCAGTTGGCCTTTTTCTATGGAGGCCATTGATTCTGTTACTGCTACCGTGCAAAACGAGACGCAGCTGCCACAGCCACCTTGGTGTTTTACAGGTGTGACATGGTTTCCATTCCTGTTTCGCCAATCGACAGCAGGTGCAAATTCCGCAATCTCTCCTGGCGCTCTTGAACTAGCGGTGTCCGGTGGAAAGGCAAAACCTGCCGGAACTTCGACTCCGAGCAGTTTTTGTCTTTTCGCCTTACTCATGGTGGACACTTCGGTCTCCATAGCCTGCCATCGAGCCTGCTTTTTCTGGAGGGTTGCTGTCAATGCTTGAATTTTTAAGGTTGACATGATCAAGTGGTTTTTTTGCCTACTCTTTTTAATTTCCGGATTTTCGGCTGTCTCCTTTTTTTGAATTCACGACTGCACCCAGCAAAATTCAAGATTCCAGCACATCGTAGCTTCATCCATGTTTTTAGGGTGCGTAGTTTCAAATCTAATGCTACCTCCACGCCCCCACAACCTCCAATGCTTGTTTGTTCCAGAAAATAGTACCCATTATTTTAAAATAATCTTCATTTTCCGCAAATGCCTGCCTGTATCTCATTTTTATCCTGATTTGAGCTGTGCCAAACAGGTTGTGAGATGTTTAAGATTATAGCTTGTTTTAATCATGTTCATACTTTGGCATATACCAAGTAATTCTGCTGTCAGCACGCATTGATGGCCCAATAGGCCCAGTGCTTGACTAAGGTTTTTCCTAAATATTTCATAACAATGGAAGTGTAAGAAAGGGCAGGTTGTGACGGCGCCTTAGTGAAGTTTGTAGCTGACGCTCATGTAAATGGTCAAATAAAGGGACTAAAGATTTTTGCCCAGTGTCCCACTGAGCCTTTACTTCACCGTCAAATCCAGCGTCCGCAATCGCCATTTCGTCACTTCGCCCGCCTTGTTGCGGTGGATGCGGTAGGTGCGGTGCTTGAAGAGTTTTTTCAGGGCAAGGCCAATGGTGGAGCTGGTTACAGGCACGGTGAGCAATACCCCAGCATCGTAGCCATCCCCGTCAACCGTTTGGGCAACCAGACCATAAATTAACCAAACGGCTGAGAAATTTATCAACTGGTTGCCCAATGGCCTCGACCACTTGGCAGGCGTGAAGCTGCGGAAAGCAACGATGCTGTCCACGGCCACGTGCCCGTTTGCGAATAGGATGAATTGCCGTTCGTAGTTGATATCGTCAATGACACGGGTGTACCATTGGCCGTTGTTGAGCTGGAAGGTGATTTCGTCGCCGGGCTGGTACTTCTTCGTTTTGGCGCTGTGCAGGCGTTCGAGTTGGAGGTATTTTTGGCCGAAGGCCAACGACGCCAACAAGAAGAAAGCCAGTGCCAATATTGCTTTTTGCATGGTCAAAATCAATTTCCAGAAGGTGTTGTTTCGTTCGGCCTTTGGTTGGCTGCTGCTGCAATGTTCTTTTTATAGAACAGGTGAATCATTGTCTGCATGGCCTTGTGAATCTGCTCCGAGGGCAGGTCTTCCTTGCCCGTGTAGAGCACCATGCAAGCGTACTGCTGTGGGCTACCCTTTAGGCGGCCATAGAGGCGGTGCGTGTTCAGCCGCCAAGCCTCCCGCACCTTCCGCTTGATGTGGTTGCGGGCCACTGCCGACTTGTAGTTCTTCTTCGGCACACTGACCGTGAACTGCACGGGGGCGCCACCGCCGTCCACCAAAGGCGGATGCGCCGACCAGAACAAGCGCAACGGATAGACGCCAAACGACTGCCCATCCTTGAACAGGGCACCGATGACTTTTAGGCTTTTGAGCCGCTCCACTTTTTTGAAGGTGTAATCTGGCATTTTTCGATTTCGGATTTTCGATTTCGGATTTCGGATTGGGCAGCAGCTTGACCGTCAACTGTTTGCCCAACCGCTTGTCAAAACCAAATTCGACTGCTTTCCACGGGGGCGAAATTGGGCATTTTTCACCAATAAAAAAGCAAGGGCCAAATGCCAACCCAAAAGGGACAAACGACAATTGCAATTTACCTACCTTTGCTCTTTAATTTCATAAATCCCCAATATGGGTGCTAGAAATGAAGATGCCATCATCGAGGAAGTAAAGCGGTTGTTCGCTGGCCACCTCGAACAAAACGCCTTCCGCAAGACGCCGGAGCGCTTTGCGATTTTGGAAGAAATCTACCGCCGGAACGACCACTTCGACGCCGAGGCGCTCTATATCCACATGAAAAACCAGAGCTACCGGGTGAGCCGGGCCACGGTTTACAACACCCTTGACTTGCTCGTGACCTGCGACCTCGTGAAGCGCCACCAGTTCGGGAAGAACCTCGCACTCTACGAGAAATCCTACGGCTACAAACAGCACGACCACCTCATCTGCGAGAACTGCGGCAGGGTGTTCGAGTTCTGCGACCCCCGCATCCAGCAAATCAAGGACATGATGGGCGAACTGCTCAAGTTTAAGGTCAACTACCATGCGCTGAACCTTTATGGGGAATGCAATGGGGCCTGTGAGCGGACGGCGCAAAAAACAGGCGAATCATGAGACTGAACGTTGATTTAAAATTCGAGCAGTTGTTGGCGTTTATCAGCCAATTGCCCCTTCGGGAAAAGAAGCGGCTGGTAAAGGCCGTGATGCAGGAAATTGACCAGCAAGAGAAAGCGCCTAACAGTCTTCAAAAGCTGTTGCTGTCAGGCCCAACTTGGACTGACGAGGAATACAATGCTTTCCTTGAAGCGCAATCAGAAGTGAACCAACTTGGAAAAAATGCTATTAATTGACACTTCGGTGCTCATCGAATATTTTAGGAAAACGAAGAAGGACGAGACCTTTTTCTATAAACTCGCCGAAACGCACTCCGCCTTCTGCATCTCTACCATCACTAAATACGAAGTTTTGGTAGGCAGCAACCCCCAACAGGATGGTTTTTGGCAAAAACTGCTGGGAAGCATTGCTGTCATCCCCTTCGATGACGCAACAGCAGTCGAAACCGTCCAAATAAGGAAAGAACTCAAAGCGAAAAGTGAAAACCTCGGCTTCGAGGACATGGCTATCGCCGCAACCGCCCGGCAAAAAGGCTTCCAGTTAGCAACACTTAACAACAAACATTTCAAAAAAATAACCAACCTAAACTTGGTTACTCGATAAAACACCAACATGACAATAGATGTAATCCTCGGCCTCCAATGGGGCGACGAAGGCAAAGGAAAGATTGTTGATTATTTAGCGACGAAATACGACGTGGTGGCTCGCTTCCAGGGCGGCCCAAACGCCGGGCACACGCTCAAGTTCGACGGCAAAAAATTCATCCTGCACACCGTGCCGAGCGGCATCTTCCGGCAGGAGCTGATCAACCTCATCGGCAACGGCGTGGTGATTGACCCCATCACGCTGGAGCGGGAACTGGCCAACCTCGACACTGCCGAAGTAGAGTACCGTAGCCGACTCTTGGTGGCCAAAAAGGCGCACCTCATCCTGCCCACCCACCGCCTGCTCGACGCTGCCAACGAGGCCGCAAAAGGCAAGGAAAAAATCGGCTCCACGCTGAAGGGTATCGGCCCGACCTATATGGACAAGACCGGACGCAATGGCCTACGAGTCGGCGATACGCTGCTGCCTGATTTTATGGAGCGATACAACTCCTTGAAAAACAAGCACTTGGGACTTTTGCAAGCATTGCCAAAAGTGGAATTCGACCTCGAAGGCGAGGAACAAAAATGGTTCGCTTCGCTCAATACCCTCCGCTCACTCACCCTCGTGGATGGCGAATATTTCATCAACCAAAAACTGAAAGATGGCAAGCGCATCCTTGCCGAGGGCGCACAAGGCTCCATGCTCGATATTGACTTCGGTACCTACCCTTATGTGACCTCGTCAAACACCGTTACGGCGGGCGTTTGCAGCGGTCTTGGTGTTGCTCCGCAACGGGTGGGCGAGGTCATCGGCATCACAAAGGCTTATTGCACAAGGGTGGGTGGTGGCCCCTTCCCCACCGAGTTGTTGGATGAAACGGGCGACTTCCTTCGCACCGAAGGCGCCGAGTTTGGCAGCACCACCGGGCGGCCCCGCCGCTGTGGCTGGATTGACCTACCGCAATTGAAATATACCATCATGCTCAACGGCGTCACCCAATTGGCCATCACGAAGATTGACGTGCTGAACAAGTTTGAGCAGATAAAGGCCGCCACCCAGTACCGCTACAGCGGGCTGACCACCGACCAATTGCCTTTCGACCTCTGTGGCTTGCCCCTCGAACCTGTTTATGAGGATTTCGAGGGTTGGCAGCAAGAACTGGACGAGGCCAAGGATTTTGACGCATTGCCGAAGGCAGCCCAAGGCTATCTCGACGCACTGGAGCGCTATTTGGGAGTGCCCATCACGATGGTGTCCACAGGGCCGGAGCGGGAAAGTTTGATTTTGAAAGGGGTGCTCAAATAATTGTATTGACGAATTTGTTAGCAACAAATTAGCTTCGCAAATTATTGAAGCAACCATACCGATATGCGTATCTTATTTTTTTTCGCAATTGCCTTTATAGCGGCATGTTCCGCTGGCGGCCCAGTGGAAGTAGGTGGCGTCGCCATAGATGCTGGGCTGCATGCCTTGGCCGACAAACAGAATTTTGACTACACCGGCTTTCTCGACAAGGCGTTGAAAGGAGATGACGCTGCGCTGAACGAAGTGCTAAAATTCAACGCCGGCCAAGATAGCACTGCCACTGTTGGGCACGGCTTGGTGCTGAAGGCACTGCTCAACAAGCTGGGCGATGAGCTTTTTTCCCAAAAGCTATCCGCACTGCCCGATTTGGCCAAACAAGAAATATGGGCCAGCCTAGAGATGGCAGGCGCTACCTCCTTGAAAAACGATTCACCCTTGACACTGAAGGCGCTCATGCCCACCCAAACGGTTTCGGAACTGAGCGGGCTTTACGTTTTCGATGGCAAAAACAGCAGCTTTAGGGACTGCGCCAAACCGGATGCTCGGTACCTCGTTGTGGATGAAACGGCGGGCCAATTGGAGCAGCATTACCGCCGCCTATTGAAGTTCCCCTATCCCGGCCAGTCAATTGTTGTGAAACTGAAAGGTGTAGTGGTGCCTTATTATGGCAGCCTTGTGCTTCCCAACAATAGGGAGGGCTTTCTCGTAGTTTCGGAAGTCGTGAGTGCTGAGGCGAAAAACTTCAAGAACACTTGCATTGCCTACGATATTTGGGCGCTTGGCACCGAGCCATTCTGGTATGCACAGGTTTCGGAAGCGGAGGGCCTGATAGAGTACCGAGGTATGGACGATGAGCGCACCAAGTTTTTTGCCTATCAGCCACCTGTGGATGAGAAAAAAACCAAAATTTACACGGGTATCAACCAAGAGAGCGGCGACAATATCCGAATTGCGGTGGATAGCTTGCCCTGTGGCGACGGCATGTCGGACCGCACGTATAAACTGACCGTGAAGCTGACCATGAACGGCAAAGAGGTCAACGGCTGTGGCATCCCCTTCGAAGCAGCAAAAGCGATGGACGAACATTGAGGCACTCCAAATTATTTCTTAAAATTGCCCTTGCTCTACTACATTTGTTCCGTTATCAAGCCTTCATCGGTAAATAACGAGCCTTGGGAATGATGGAAATTGCCCTTGACTTTGCTACATAATTCTTATCATCTCTTATTGACAAAAAGTGCCACTCCGCAACTTTTTCACCAGTAAAAACTCCCTACTCAAGTTTCAGCGAATCATTGACAACTTGATGTTCGGCTTTGCCGTACTTGGCTTCCTTGCCATCTTCGCTGATGTTGGCCAGTTAGTGGCAGAATTGAAAAGGTTTTTCGATAGCGTTTACCAATTTGCCTTGGTGGTTTTCTTCTTGCTGCTGTGCTTCCGAACATACATCAATTTCTTCCTCTTAAAGCGGAAACGGGAAAGGTGGGTGGTCGTCATGGAGCTTTTGTTCTTGTTGGTGCTGTTGCTTTCGCAATGCGGCACGGGCTTGTTCGTATCGCTGGCATCAAGGGAGTTCCTCCAATTGGCCATCTTCGTCATCTTTGTTGTGGAAATATCCACCCGAAGCCTCCAATTGGAGCATATCAAGATGAACCCGGCCTTGTTGTTCATCATCAGTTTTCTCATCATCATCATCGTTGGCGCATTCGCCTTGATGCTCCCCAACTCTACGGTGTCCAAAGAATTTAAATTTATAGATGCCCTGTTCACCAGCACGAGTGCGGTCTGTGTGACGGGCCTGAGTGTGGTTGACCCTGGCACTTTTTTCACCCGTTTTGGGCAGAACGTGATACTCGTGCTCGTCTCTTTGGGCGGGCTTGGCGTGATGACTTTCACGAGCTTCTTCGGACTTTTCTTTAAAGGCGAAGCTTCCTTCAAAAACCAGTTGATTTACAAAGACTTCACGGGAGCAGACCAGTTAAAGGATGTGTTCTCCACCATTGTAAAAATCGTGACGTTCACCATTGGTGTAGAGATGGTGGGCACGGCAGTTTTGTTTTTCAGCCTCAATTCCAAAGATTTTGGCGGTGATTTTAGCGAGCAATTGTACTTTTCCATTTTCCATTCCATCTCTGCCTTCAACAATGCCGGCTTCCAGTTAAAGGCTCAAGGGCTGTACGACCCCATACTTCGCTACAACTATTTGTTCCACACCACCGTAGCCCTGCTCATTATCTTCGGCGGTTTAGGTTTTTTCATTTCGTTCAATATCGTGGACTACTTGAAGGTGCGCCTTTTCACTCGTTTCAGGCAATGGTTCCTTGGCGAACCATACGCCCATGTGCCTTGGTTCATCAACTTCAACAGCCGTATCGTGCTGCGCACAACGGCCATACTACTCATAGTTGGCACCGTGTTAATGTACATTACGGAGTACAACTCTTCACTCAAGGAGCATGGCGAATTTGGCAAATGGATAGTGGCCTTTTTCATGAGCGTTACGCCCCGAACGGCAGGTTTCAACAATATTGACATGGCCACGCTAACTAGAGAGGGCATGTTGCTGACCATTTTCCTTATGTGGGTGGGCGCTTCCCCTGGCTCAACGGGCGGCGGTATCAAAACCTCAACCTTCGCCGTGGCCACAATGGGCATCTTCAACATCGCCCGTGGGCGGGACCACGTTGAGTTTGCCCGACGTGAGGTGGCACAAGAGTCGTTGCTGAGGGCGTTCATCGTCATCGCACTTTCGTTGATAGCCCTTGGTTTTTCGACTGTTGCGGTCGGGTATTACAATCCCGAAATCGCATTGGACAAAATCATTTTTGAGTGCTTTTCGGCCTTCGGCACGGTGGGACTTTCGTTGGGCATCACTGCCCAATTGACCACGGCCAGCAAGGCCATCATCTCCCTGACCATGTTCGTCGGGCGGGTGGGCATGTACACGCTTTTGCTCGGTTTTTTGAAAAAAGCATTGGATACAAAACACTATCGGTATCCAGTGGAAAATGTGATTATTACGTAATTGGATGATTGTTTAATTGCTTGAAACCTGTCTTACACATCAATCATGATTTAAGGTGCTAGGCAGGAAAGCAAAGCCCCAAACAATTCTAACAATAAAACAATCCAACAATCAATACCATGAAATTCATCATCATCGGCCTCGGCAATTTTGGCGCATCGCTCGGCATCAAGCTCACGGAAATGGGCCATGAAGTCATCGGCGTGGACAAGCGTGTGGAAAAAATTGATGCCGTCAAAGAGCGGCTCACGTTCACTGTTGCATTGGACTCCACCAACCCGGAGGCTATCAAAAACCTGCCCGTGGAGCAGTCGGACGTGGTCATCGTGGCCATTGGAGAGGATGAGGGCAGTTCCATCCTCACCACAGCCCTGATGAAACAACACAACCCCAAGCGCCTTATTGGCCGGGCCATCACGGTGCTGCACCACAGCGTGCTGGAGGCCATGGGCGTGGACGAAATCATCCACCCGGAGGAGGAGGCAGCCTACCGCCTTGCAAAGCGCCTAGAACTTCACCAAATCATTGACTCGTTCGAGATTTCGGAGAAATATGCCATCTACGAAATAAACCTGCCCAAAGACCTCATCGGCAAAACGGTGGCAGAGACGGAATTCCGGCAGCGCTACCAGATGAACATCATCACCATCATCCGCAAAAAAAAGCGAAAGAACATACTCGGCGTCACCCGTGAGGTGAAGGATGCCATCGGCGTTGTTGCCCCGGATACCTTGCTCCAAGAGGGCGACCTGCTGGTTGTTTTCTCAAGAAAAGAGGACTTGGATAGGTTCCTGAACGGATAATGCACTTGTTGTTAAAATAAAGAAATAAGCGTTCTTTTGCTCCATACTTACCCCAAACCAAGCGATATTGAGTAGATTTACGATTTTGGATTTACGAATTATGATTAGGCAACTGCTTGAATTTCAATTGATTGTGTCAGAATCTGAATCTAAGCCAATATTGCTGAGCTACTTAATCAATTGAATCAATGGTAACCATCCACGAGGCGTCCAGCCGGAAGGAAGTGCTGGATTTTGTCAAATTTCCCTTCGAGCTTTACAAGGACAACCCAAACTGGGTGCCGCCCATCATTCATGACGACATGGTGACGCTGCGCAAAAACCCAGCGTTCAGCTATTGCGATAAATGCTATTGGGTGGCCAAGAAGAACGGCAAAATCGTTGGGCGAATAGCTGGCATACTTAGCAAGGCCGAGAACGAGAAGACGGGCAAAAAGCTCGCCCGCTTCGGCTGGGTTGAGTTCATTGACGACCGGGAAGTGTCCGCCGCACTTTTCAAAACGGTGGAAGACTGGGCACGGCAAAAGGGAATGACCCAGATACATGGCCCGCTCGGTTTCACCGACCTCGACCGGGAGGGGATGCTCATCGAAGGTTTCGATGAGCTTGGCACCTTCGCCACGATGTACAACTACCCCTATTACCTGACACATTTGGAAGCGAATGGCTACGGCAAAAGCACCGATTGGGTGGAGTTCGAGATTGATGTGCCAACGGAGATACCGGAGCGCATGACGGAGTTCTCGAAGAAGGTTGCCGAGCGATTTGGCCTACGGCAACTGGAGGGTAGCCGCTCTCAATTGAAGCCTTATGCCCCCAAGATTTTTGAACTTATCAACAAAGCTTACCACGACCTTTATGGCACTGTGACGCTGACGGATGAGCAAATCAAGTTTTACACGGAGCAATATTTTACCTTCATCAAAACCGAGTTTGTGTCCGTGATTTTGGACAAAGAGGGGAAGGTCATTGCTTTTGGCCTCACCATGCCCTCGCTCTCCAAGGCCGTGCAGAAAGCAAAAGGCAAGCTGTTTCCGTTCGGGTTCATCCATATCCTCAATTCCATGCGGAAAAACGACCGGGCCGATTTCTACCTCATTGCCATTGATAAAGAGTACCAACGCAAGGGCGTACACATCATGATTTTTGAGAAAATACTCAAGAATTACCAGAAATTCGGCATCAAAAAAGTGGAAACCAATCCTGAGTTGGAGACCAATATCCATGTGCAAGCCATCTGGAAAGACTACAATCCACGGCAGCACAAGCGTAGGCGGTGTTTTATTAAGAACTTGTAGTCATGGTTTCATGGCTTCACAGTCACATGGATTCATTGTTGCCCGCATAGTGTGTTCCATGACCATGAAGCCATGAATCAATGAAGCCATGAATCAATAGCAATGAAAAAAATCCTCATCACCGGTGCATCGGGCTTTGTTGGCAGCCACCTCGTGGACGAGGCGCTGCGGCGTGACCTTGAGGTCTATGCAGGCGTGCGCAAGTCGAGCAGTCGGGAGTTCCTACAGGATGAACACATCAATTTTGTGGAGCTGAATTATGAAGATATTGGCCAAATGGCCAACCTCATGAAGCGCAAGCAGTTCGACTATATCATCCACAATGCGGGAGTAGTGGCAGCGCCCAAGCTCTCGGACTATATGCGGGTGAATTTTGACTACACCAAAAATTTCGTGGACGCCATCATCGCCTCCGGCGAAGTCCCAGAAAAATTCACGTACATCAGTTCGGCAGCCAGCTATGGCCCGGTGGCCAGCAAAGATTTGACCGATTTCCTGAAGGAGGAAGACCCGCAGCGCCCCATCAACACCTACGGCGAGGCCAAGCTCGCTTCTGAAAGATACCTTGCTGCGCAACCCGATTTCCCATACGTCGTCATCCGCCCGACCGGTGTGTACGGTCCACGTGACCGGGATTTCCTCACCTTCTTCAAGATGATCAGCAACCACATCGAGGGCTATATCGGCTTTCGGCGGCAGCACCTCGCATTTGTCTATGTGAAAGACCTAGTGCGGGCCGTAATGGATGCCACCATCCACGCCGATGTGCACCGCAAGGGCTATTTTATCTCCGATGGCCGCTACTACGCCCAATGGGATTTGGGCCGAATTGCAAAGCAGTTTTTGAAAAAGAAGACGCTCCGACTGCATGTGCCAGTGGCGCTGGTTCGAGGTGTGGCATGGGTGCTGGAGCAATTTGGTAAAGCCTCTGGCCGCTACCCTGCCCTTAACCTCGAAAAAGTGCGAATTCTCGAAAGCCTCAATTGGAAATGCGATATCGAGCCCCTAAAGGAAGACCTCAACTTCCAGCCACAATATGATTTGGAAGAAGGCTTGGAAGAAACACTCGCTTGGTACAAGGAGCGGGGCTGGCTTTAGCTTTCCCTCATATCTCGGCCCTATCCTTCGTCATACCGTCCCCAATTTCCAATCAAATGGACGGTTCTTCAAATCCGCCAGTTTCTCCTTGAACTTGTGGTCTATCAGTTCTTTTTGCAGCACGATGCGGGACTGCGTCATGTGCCTGCTCGTTTCGGTCTCGTACTGCACTTTGTTGTTCACCTCATTGGCCAGCAGCACGGTTCTTTCCTTGTTGGCCATTTCAAACACATGCTCATGCTCGTGCAGCAGGTAGTCGTAGGGGCTGCGGTGCGAGATGAGCTTGACCATGATGGGTGCCGTTTCGATGGCGATGAACAGCAGCATAATGAAGATGCTGGCAAAATAAATGGCCTCGCTGCTCGCCGATAGCCTCGAAAGCCCCTCCATGCGGGCAGCCATGCCGTCGTAGCTGGTGCGGGCGAGCGCTGCAATCTCGGCTGCCACGATCGAGTCCAGCGCCGCAATTGACTTTTCCTTATCCTTAATGACAGGTATGGCGACTGCCACCAAGCTATCCAACTCGACTTGTGCCTTGTCGGCCTCGGCCTTTTTGGCCCGGTAGATGGGGCCGAGGTTCTTCTTCCCGGAGCCGCCCGTTCCGTCAGCTTCTTGAACGGCGATGCGGGTGAGTGTGTCCCGTGCGGCGGTCTTCTCGGCGATTTCGGTTTTTAGCTGCGCAATGGCTTGGCGCTGCTCATCCAGCTGGGTTTGGTAGCGGGACTTGAGTTGGTCTTCTTGTTTTTTGAAAACCTCCTGCTCCATCGTTACGAGTTCGGCTTTTATCTCTTTTTCAAAAATCCTCAGTTCCAATGGCTTGGAAATGACGAGCGCCAGCAGCACGGCCAGCACGAGCCGGGGCGCTGCCACGAGGGCATCCCGCCACCATTTGCCGTTGCTTTTCATGCTCATCACGATGTAGCGGTCGAGGTTGAAAATCATCAGGCCCCAAACGAGGCCAAATACTCCGGCCATCAGATAGTTATCGAAAACCGTGAAAAGCGCATAGCCAGACGAGAAAAACGCCAGCACGCCCGTGAAAAAGACCGTGGCACCGATGCCCATGTACTTGTTCACATCGGAGGGGCAACGCTCCAACATGGTCGTGTCAACGCCAGAACAGAACAGGAAGAATTTTTTCATTTTGTCCATGACTCAAAAATTATCGGGTGAAAAAGATTGCGGAATAACTTCAAAGCACCGCCGATTATTTGAGTCGCAGGATTTTATTCGATGAAAATAAAGGCAAGGCAGACGGGCAGCCGCCTGCATCGGTGGGAAGGGTGTTTTTAGCGACGAAAGTTTTCGTAGTAGGCGTTACTCCACCACTTTCAAAATGGTGCGGAAGGCGTAATATTTCCCCTCGTACCGCTCGGCCACCTTGGCTTGCAGCGCAGGGGACTCTTCCTCTTGGTAGCGGCGCAGCGCCTCAATATTGTTGCAATTGTACTGGATGGCGTAGGTGATGCCCTCCTCGTCGGCAGGCGGTTCGAGCAGGCGTAGCATGGTGCTTTTGGTGAAATAACCAGTGGCCATTACTTCGGGGATATGCACGTTGCGCATCCAGTCCACCCAATCGCCGTGGATGCTGCGGTCTATTTTTACGGTTACGTTGTAGATTATCATAGATTGGTTTGAGTTGTTTGAAGGGTTTGATAGGTTTAAATTGTCACGGGGCAAATCAAACCCCTCAAACAATTCTAACAAATCAAACAATTGAATTTACCACACATTCTCCAAATCCTTTGCCTCGTAACGGTGGTTGCGCTCCGACCAGTAGCTGCCCGTTTTCTTCTTCAGTTGCAAGCTGTCCTTTTTCCCAAAAACCTTTGACAGCATGGCAATCGGGAACAAAAACACGAAGAAAACCACCGACAGCATCACCTTCGACATGACCCAACCCATGCCCTCGGCCAGCTTGTACCAGGCCCAATCCACCCACTTTGCAATGGAAGGCACGAACGCTCCTAACACGCCCAAGGTTATCGCTGCATAAATCAGCGGCTTCGCCGGGTGCAGCAGGTAGATGACCAACAGGCCAGTGGCGATGACTAGACAGGTCTCGGTTTGTCTGTTTTTCATGAATAGAGATGAGAGAAGTGAGAGAGGTGAGAGGGTGAGAGAAGTTAGAGGGTGGGCGTTTATGTCTCGCTCCTCTCACATTTCTCACTTTCTCACGCTCTCACTTCTCTAAAATAGGGTATAAATGAACGGCGCTACCGCACTCCCCCCGCCGAAAACCAGCAAGATACCGAGCAGCAACAGCACAATGATGACGGGCAGGAGCCAGAATTTTTTCCGCTCCTTCATAAAGTTCCATAAGTCTTTGAAGAAATCCATTTTCTCAATGTCTATTTTTATAAAAAGCTGATTGTCACGTTCTCACATCTCTCACATCTCTCACATCTCTCACTCCTCTCACTCCTCTCACCTCTCTCACTGCTAATCTAAGGCAAACTCCTCCTGCCAGTTGTCCGTCTTCGTCCATTCGGGCTGGTCGGTCTTGGCAAAAAGGTAATCGCCCACCACGAGGTAGTCCATCTCGGTGCGCATGAAGCAGCGGTAGGCATCGTCGGGCGTGCAGACGATGGGTTCGCCCCGCACGTTGAAGCTCGTGTTCACGATGACCGGGCAGCCCGTCCGCTCCTTGAATTTTTCAATCAATTGGTAATACCGAGGGTTCGTCTCTTGATGCACGCTCTGCACCCGTGCCGAGAAGTCCACGTGCGTAATCGCTTGTAAATCAGAGCGTTTTACGTAGAGACGCTCCATCATTGGCAGGTCGAGGTAGTTGGCGGGCACTTTGGCTTTCCGTTGCTCCGCAATATCTGCCACCAACAACATGTACGGCGATGGGGCATCAAGTTCGAAATATTGCGCAGCATCCTCAGTCAGCACCGACGGCGCAAAAGGTCGGAAGCTCTCCCGGTACTTGATTTTCAGGTTCAGCTTGCGCTGCATCTCCTCGTTGCGGGCATCGCCGATGATGCTGCGGGCACCCAGCGCCCGTGGGCCGAACTCCATGCGCCCCTGCACCCAGCCAATGACGTTGCCTTCGGCAATCAGCGCTGCTACCCGCTCGGCCATTTTTCCAAAATCATCGAACTTCGTAAAAACGGCCTTGTACTTGCGGGCAGCCTGCTCCACCTCCAGCCACGAGAACTCAGGGCCGAGGTAAGTGCCCTTCATGCCGTCCATGGAGGCAGTCATTTTTCTTTCCTGCTTAAAATAAAGGTATTGCGCAGCAAACGCAGCACCCAGCGCCCCGCCCGCATCGCCAGCGGCGGGCTGTATGAAGATTTTTTCAAAAATATTGCTCCGCAACAACTTGCCATTGGCCACGCAATTGAGCGCCACGCCGCCCGCCATGCAGAGGTACTTCGCCCCGGTCAGGCGCTTGGCTTCCTTTGCCATCAAAATCACCACCTCCTCCGTCACCTGCTGGATGGCCAGCGCCAGGTCGCAGTGGTGCTGTTCCATTGGTTGGTCTGGGGTACGGGTTGCGAAGCCGAAAAGTTTTTGCCACGCATCATCACGCACCATGCGCAGGCCGGTTGCGTAGCTGAAATATTGCTGGTTGAGCCAAAGCGAGCCATCGGGACGGATGTCCACCAGTTCCGTTTCGATGATTTTTTTGAAATGGGCAGTCTCCGGGGCGTTTGGCCTGCCGTAGGGTGCGAGGCCCATCAGCTTGTACTCGCCGGAGTTGACCCGAAAGCCGAGGAAATAGGTGAACGCCGAATACAGCAGCCCCAACGAGTGTGGGAAGTGCAGTTCCTTCAGAATCTT
>JADLHE010000281.1 GCA_020848965.1 Saprospiraceae bacterium | reverse complement strand
GTTCAGAATCAGGGTGCACAAGCCGAGGGAAATCAAAGACCGTATCCCCTATCCCCTTCCCTCCCATATTGTCATCCAATTTTTTGTAGGCATCCAATTTTAATTTGACATTCTTAAAGCGGTATCCATCAATTGCATCTCTTTCATACTGGTAGATATAAGGTGCCAAGCCCGGCCCAAGCCCATAAATGGAATTCAGGCACAAGGATGGATTTGCGCCCGTAACCTGCCTATTTGAAGTAATATCATGCGCCAGCAATTGCCCAAAATATGTATAACCTGCGGGTAAATCCGGGTTGTTTGCCGGGCGAACATGCCCAATTTCGTCAGTCCCAGCGCGCATCCAACGCATCATTTCCTTATTGGGCCTGCCACCGCCGCCTGAAAGCGAAAACCCATCGAAGGCCGCTCTGAAGGCAGGCTTCAATATCGCTCTCTCCACATCAATTCTGAGTGGGGGGCCATCGAATTCTCCGTGGACCATGGCGTTAAGGTTTAGGTGTTGAAAATAGAGTGCCTTTATTGAAAATAGGGCAAAAAGCTCCTTCGGCTGTTGGCCGAAGGAGCAGTAAAAAGGTTAATAGGGTTTGGTTTTTTGAAGCGATTTAGGGGGTTCGAGTTTGATTTTTTAGATTTAAAATAAAGATTCACTATTGGCACTCACTTGAGTATCAATAGCCTTATTATTTCCGGCTTATTTATTGGGTGGGCAATACATTCAGAATGCACTCACAGCTTAGCACCGAGTAGTACATTCTGAATTGCATAATTGCATCTGTAAAGTGCAAATATTTTTGGGAAAAAGACCCGATGGCGGGAGTGTGCGTTTTTCATGTCTGTTCATCTTAAAGCTGGCATCAAATCCAAATTGCAATTCAATGCTTTATTGTTCAACTTGCTTGTGCAAAGGAAGTGTTCTGAAATGAAAGGAATGTATAACTTTCGTTTAGTTTGAATTTTTTTAGCAAAAAAAATGCGGAGTGAACTATACAACACTATTTCTGAAATACATTACGCAATGCATTCGAATACATTACCTCAAGAAAGCCGATTTTTGTAATCTTCATGCCCAAACCTTTTGACCAGCTCAATTTCACCATTCTCCCGCAAAATGCAAATATCTGGGTGGCGCACCCCGTTGAAAGTGGTGGTTTTCACCATTGTGTAGTGAATCATGTCCTCAAAAATAATGCGGTCACCCACCTGTAGCTCCTTTTCGAACGAGTATTCCCGCATATAATCCCCCGAAAGGCAGCTCACGCCTCCAATGCGATAGGTAGGTTGTCCGGGCACAGGGTCGGCACTTGCGCCCGTGATGCGGGGTCGGTAGGGCATTTCCAAGGTGTCGGGCATGTGGCCAGTGAAAGAAATATCGGTGATGGCCGTGCGGATGCCACGGCTCTCGTGGATGTCGAGCACGGTGCTGACGAGCACCCCGGTCTCCCAAGCGATGGCGCTGCCCGGTTCGAGGATGATGTCAACGCCCCATTTTTCCTTGAAATTGCGGAGAATGCGAACCAGGTGCTCCGTGTCGTAACCCTTTTTGGTCATTAAATGGCCGCCGCCCATGTTCACCCATTTCACTTTCGGAATAAGGTGCCCAAAATGCTGTTCAAAAGCGGCCAAGGTTTTCTCCAAATCATAACTCGTTGATTCACAAAGGGTATGGAAGTGCAGCCCTTCGATGCCTTCTGGCAAACCATTGGCGAAAGCAGCATCCACTTCACCGAGGCGGGAACCGGGCGCAGCGGGGTTGTAAAGCTCGGTTTCTACCTCGGAATATTCCGGGTTGCAGCGAATACCGCAGGAAATCTTCTCGCCAAATGCTTCCACCTGTGGCCGGAACCGCTCATATTGGGCCACCGAATTGAATACGAGGTGCGAGCTGTAGCGCATGATTTCCTGAAACTCGTCGGGGAGGTAGGCCACGCAATAGGTGTGGGCCTTGCAGCCCATTTCATCGAAAATGAGCCGTGCTTCGTTGAGCGAACTGGCCGTTGCGCCGCTCAGGTATTGTTTCACAAAAGGGAAAACGCTCCACATGGAAAATCCCTTCAAGGCCAGTATGATTTCAACACCTGCCCGCTTTTGCACGTCGGCAATGAGTTCCAGGTTTTTGCGGAGCAAGGCTTCTTCCAAAATGAAGGCAGGGGAATTGGCTTTATCGTATTTGCTTGACATTCAGCTTGTTTTGATGCAACTATGGTTTAAAAAATTGGGCTTTGGCCCGGCAAATAGCCAAACCAAAGCCCAATATTAAGGACACCAGCTTGGAGTCCTGTAACTTCTGGACGGTAAAATTACCGCATCACCTGGAATTTCTTCGACCGGAAACCCTCCGGTGTACTGATGGAGAAGAAATAGGTGCCCGTTGGCATGGTGCTCACATCGAAGCCAAAGCGGCCTTTTTGCACGTTCTCCAAGCTGCGGGTGCTCACGAGGCGACCCGTGAAGTCGAGGATACGAACCTCTACTTCTGCTGCCATATTGTCCAAATCGAAATCAAGGTTCACCTTGCTGGAAGCAGGCACAGGAGAAACGGTCACCTTGCTGTCCTCCAAAACATCTTCGGTGCCAGTGGCGTAGCCATCGAGGTGGAGGCGGAGGAAGAAGTTCTTTCTAAAAAAAGCCACGGAATTGACACGAAGGCTATCATTGTAATATACGACGCTCCCAACCTCGCCTGCAGGTGGTGCCTCACCTCCGAAAGCAAATTTTGGAGGGATGCCTGTACCAGCACTTGACCCATCGTATTCAACTGTTACCAAGTATATCTTATTCGCAGCAAGAGTAACTGGGTTTGGCAGTTCGACAGTAGTGTATTGAAAGTCTTGGTCAGTTTCCTGCAAGACATACTCTGTGGCTACGATTGGGAGCACTTGCCCACCATTTTCGTTCAGGCCATTGTAACCTGTTGGTAATGCGACCGGATTGGGTATGTTGCCATTGCCATCAGGATCTGCGTTTCGGATATTGATGTAAAGCACATCGGAACCCGGGTCTCCAGTATAAAGCTCTGAATGATTTCCCAGCACAAATGTAACATGGGTGGCCGTTACAGGCTGAGGGCCAGTTCTGTAAACATTGCCAATATCAAATTTGAACCCCCCATCTACAAAGCCTGCACTATCCAATTCTGCAGTACCGTTGGTATTGGCGATTAGGTTGCCGTCGTCAAGTGCAAAAGTGTGATCATTTGATATTACAAAAGACTGTTCCAACTCATCTGGTGTGAGTGAGTTAGTAAATTTTACGTTGTAAGTACCCACGGCACTTGGTGTATAGCTATCCGCAAAAACCACAGTGTTCACGCTAATTGGCGCTACATCCGTAAGCGTTTCAGAAAGGGATGTTGTTTGACCGTTTGGGTCGGTTATCACAGCGTTGATTGCAACAGAGGGTACGGTAGAATTGTCAATATTGATATACGTGACACCCATATCGGAAAGTGGCTTAATACTTTCTTGCGGTGTTTGACGAGCATAAGCTGTTCTGGCACCGCCAAATGAGCGAACCTCAAAAAAACCAGTTACTGTGTGTCCAGCATTTATTTTGTCGAGAATTGCCAAACCATCTTCCTTACTCAACATAATTGTAGGTATGTGAACCTCGGCCCCAACAGCCCCTGCGCCCATTCCAACAGGCCCACCAGACGTTGTCCCTTCGATTTCACCATTCCAAAGGCGGTTGTACATGAATACACCAATGGCACCTGCTTCTTGCGCCCTCAGTGCTTTCCACCCAAACTCGCATGTCCCCCTACTGATAAGTGCAATTTTGCCAGTAAGGTCGGCAGCCATCGAATCACACACCAAAGAGTCCGTTTCATTGCCGAGGCTATCAAGACCATAAGCCAGTACAATGTCTCCGCTAACAGTTTGTACGAGTGTATCGCAAAAACCTGGTTTTCCATAATCATATACCCTAGCAGTACCGTCGGTTGCCACCGTTCGAACAACAACCGGTATTGGGCTTGTACTTGGAATCTGGGCAACCAATTGCCAAACGGCTGCAACAACAAACAATAGTAGTGTAAACGCTTTTTTCATGCTAATTCAATTTTGGTTAAAAGTTTATTTTCAGAAAGCGGTAAAATTATCAATTCCTACAAAACCAAGGGAACATACTGTACAAAAACAAAAAACCCACCTGCAATTACAGGCGGGCCACAAAAAATCTAAAGCTATGAAAACTAAATCTTGATTGATTGTTGGGATTGTTTGATTGTTGAATTGCTATGGCGGTACAGGTAACAATTTAACAATCAAGCACTTCAGCAATCATCAAAGGTGCAATCGCTCCTTCCTTGCCAGCAGCGCATCGTTCGACTCCCGGCGGTCGGGGTCGGGCACACAGCAATCCACTGGGCAGACGGCGGCGCACTGCGGCTCCTCGTGGAAGCCCACGCACTCCGTGCATTTATCGGGAGTGATGTAGTAGTAATCGTCGGAACGGGGGCTGTGCTTGTCGTTAGCGCCCGTGGTCGAGCCATCTTCGAGTTCATAACTGCCTTTCACGTCCGTGCCGTCTGCCACCGTCCATTCCACGCCGCCTTCATAAATGGCGTTGTTGGGGCACTCCGGTTCGCAAGCTCCGCAGTTGATACACTCATCTGTAATCATTATTGCCATGTTCTTACTTTTTTTTGAAGTGAAACCTCCCAAACCTCGGTAGAAAGCTATCAAAGTTGGGGGTACGGCAAAAATAAACCCCGCCCGAACAATTTCAAAATAAATGTTCGATTCGCTAATCATCATTCATCATTTACCATTCATCCTTAATTTCGCCCCATGCCACAGGAGCTTACTTACGACCATGTGCTCACCCTCGCACCCGACCCCGGCACGGCGCAGCGGGCCAAGTCCGTCGCCCATGCGCAGCGCTGGCTGACGCTGGAGGGCAATGGCCGGGCCATCTGGGGCAGCCTCGGCAACCCCGACGACCCTTACCGCACCGCCGTGGATTTTGAGGGAATGGGATTCCGGTGCTCCTGCCCTGTCCGCCGATTGCCCTGCAAGCATGGCATCGGGCTTTTGCTCTTGTTCACAAAGGCCAACCATGTGTTCCAATTGCAGGAGCAACCACCCGATTGGCTGGCCGATTGGCTCAAAAAACGGAGCGAAAAATCCGTGAAACCCAGCAACGACGCCCCTCCCAGCCGCAGCCCGGAAGCCGAAGCCGCCCTTGCGGAGCAACGCCAACAAAACCGGGAGAAGCGCATGACGCAAATGGCAGCTGGCCTCGCCGAACTGGAGTCTTGGCTGCTCGACCTCTTCCGGCAGGGCCTCGCCACCTTGGAGGGGCAAGCCAGCGGCTATTTCAACGACCTTGCCGCACGCATGGTGGATGCCAAACTCGGCACCCTCGCCCGCCGCATCCGGCAGTTGCCCGCACTCATGGCCGAGGCCGATTGGCACGAAAAAATCTTGGCCGAAATCGGCGATATTTACCTACTGCTGCGGGCCTTCCAGCGCCTCGATACCTTGCCCGAACCCCTTCAAGACGACCTGCTTTCCCTCGCTGGCGTCAACTTGAAAAAAGAAACGTTGCTGGCGCAAACGGGCATTCCCGACAACTGGCTGGTGGCGGGGCAAACCTTTGAGGAAGAAGACGCCAACCTGTTGGCAAGGCGGGTATGGCTCTTGGGCGAAAAAACGGGGGAAACCGCATTATTGCTCGATTTTTCATGGGGCGGGGCGGGCTTTGAGTCGAATTTCAAACTTGGCACGGTGCTGCGGGCCGAATTGGTTTTCTACCCATCCGCTTACCCACAGCGGGCATTGCTGAAGCAATTTGAGCTTTCAAATGAGCCTTTTTCGCTGCGCAATGGATACCCATCTCTGGCCGCTTTCGCCGATGCTTATGCCAATGCGCTCGGTGAAAACCCTTGGCTGGGCAGGTTTTCTGTTTTTTTTGAAGCTATCGTGCCCGTGTTTCACCAAAAAGGATTTTTGCTGGTGGACTGCAATAAAAAACAATTGCCAATCGAAGTGCCAGAAGCGGCGGGATGGAGATTGGTCGCCTTGAGTTGCGGCAGGCCAATTGGCGTATTCGGAACTTGGGACGGAGGTGCCTTTACACCATTGAGCGTGGTGGTGGATGGGCTGTTCCAGCCACTTTGACGCAACAAATACCAATTATATTTGGCCTCAGCTGTCCGAAAACCTTAACTTGCCACTTTTTGAAGCCGAATTAGCAGGTTGTGCTTTTTCAAAACATTCACCCTAACTGTTATCAAAAATTTGTCATCCATCAACACAAACAAGCGACATATCATCGGTCGGTACATCGGCGAAGAACCCGGCCCACTGCTCATCTGCACCGCAGGGATGCACGGCAACGAGCCTGCTGGCGTGGAGGCTTTGAAGACGGTCTTCACCTTGCTGGAACGGGAACCAAGCGTCAATCTCGACTTTAAGTACAAAGGCAGGCTGCTGGGCCTCATCGGCAACTGGCGGGCCTACTCACAAGGCAAACGCTTCATTGTCAAGGACTTAAACCGCCAGTGGACGACCGAAAATGTGGAGCGAATCCGCAACACGGACAGCTCACAACTGGACTCTGAAGACCGAGACCTGCTCGAAATCCTGAACCTCGTCGAAGCAGAAATAGCGGCGTGCAAGCCTACGCACGTCGTATTGCTCGACCTGCACACCACCTCGGCGGGGGGCGGCATCTTCGCCATTGCCACCGACGAGCAGGAAAGCATCCGAATTGCCACGGGCCTACACGCCCCTGTCATCACGGGCCTGATGCGTGGCATCCGGGGAACGACCCTGCACTATTTTTCGACAGAGAATTTCCCGGTGCCAATAGCCGCCGCCGCATTTGAGGCAGGGCAGCACGAAGACCCCGTTTCGGTGAACCGCAGCATCGCCGCCATCATCAACTGCATGAGGAGCATCGAAGCGGTGAAGCCGGAGGACGTGGAGAACCGCCACGATGAAATTTTGGTGGAATACTCGAAGAATTTGCCGAAAATTGCCGAAATCATCAACGTTCACCCTATCAAAACGGACGATTGCTTTAGGATGAAGCCTGGCTATCAAAACTTCCAGTCGGTGGTGAAGGGCGAGTTGCTCGCCCAAGACCGCCACGGCGAAATTCGAAGCCCGGCGGACGCCTTGATTCTGATGCCATTGTACCAACCGCAGGGGAGCGATGGCTTTTTCTTGGTAAAAGCAGTCAACTCACCCATTTATCAATAATAATTCTCTAAGTATGACAGACGAACATCTCGATACAACCCAAGAACCAGAAGATACGACGCCGGAAACTCCCGCTGCGCCATCGAACGTCAGCGAGGTTCAAAACCTCGCCGACGTTGATAAGGTACCAGTTTGGCAGCAAAACCGCCTCGACCTCTCGCCGCTCATACACGCCGTGGGGGCAGTAAAAAACGAGCTTCGCAAAGTCGTCATCGGCCAAAACGAGCTGATTGACCTGCTGTTGGCATCGCTGTTTTGCAATGGCCACGTGCTCATCGAGGGCGTGCCGGGCATCGCTAAAACCCTGACTGCCAAGCTCTTGGCACAAACAATGGACGTGGGCTTCAGCCGTATCCAGTTCACTCCCGACCTCATGCCGAGCGACGTGGTGGGCACCACCGTTTTCAACCTAAAAACCTCGGATTTCACCTTCAATGCTGGCCCGGTTTTCAGCAATATCATCCTCATTGATGAAATCAACCGTGCCCCGGCAAAAACACAGGCCGCCCTCTTCGAGGTAATGGAAGAACAACAAGTGACCGTGGACGGCACGACCCACCCGATGCGCCAACCGTTCTTCGTGCTGGCCACGCAAAACCCCATCGAACAGGAAGGAACCTATAAATTGCCGGAGGCACAACTCGACCGTTTCATCTTTAAAATAAAGGTGAAATACCCTGAACTGGACGAGGAAAAGGCCATCCTTCGCCGTTTCCGGGAGGATTTCAACATGACGGCGAAGGCCAACGTGAAGGCCGTTTTCAATGATATTGGCATTGCGGCTTGCCGCAAACTGGTGGAACAGGTGCAGATTCGGGAAGAACTGCTCGACTATATTGCCGCCGTGGTACACCATACCCGTGAGCATCCCGACTTGTTTTTGGGCGCTTCGCCACGGGCATCCTTGTCAATTATGAAGGCTTCGAAAGCCATCGCCGCCATGAGTGGCCGTGATTTTGTGACGCCCGACGACATCCGCTACGTGGCCTACCCAGTGCTGAACCACCGCATCATCCTTACCCCAGAGCGGGAAATGGAAGGTTTTGACACCAAAGATGTGGTGGACGACATTTTGAAGAAAATCGAGGTACCGAGGTAGTATTCGACGGTCGAATACTGTAGTTTGAGCAATTCTCTTTAAAAATAAGCTTATGAAAACACGTTTGTTCATCTGTTCCGTCCTTTATCTGACCGGGAGTTTCAGCTTCGGCCAGTCATTTTTTGATTCGAGTTTCCTCTCTATCGAAGCCAATTCAGGGCTGTTGAGCGGAGGAGGTGTTTTATCCACTCCTGACGAATTATGGACACCAGCCGCCTGTGCTGACCGATGTATTTATTTTGAACAGTATGAACTGTTTGGCCTTCCAAAAATGAGTATTGATTACGGGGCATCCATCGGCATTGGGCGACATTCCATTGGTGCAGGATTCCAAAAAAACGTTATCAATCTTTCTATACGCACGGTTGACATTAATTCAGCATTTACGAACAGTGAAGCGTTTTTTGCCCCCAAATATTATGAATTAAAATACGAGGGCAAGTATTTCTACTACCGTTATCAGTTCCTACAGACCAGAAAGCACCAATTATCCATCACGAACGGCGTGCTAATAGACGATTACAAGAAAGACCGTTATGACCTCCAGTACAATGTCTTCGTCAAAAAACGCCATGCCGAGTACTTTGCCAAATTGGAAATTAGCCAGAGAATCGGGAAGCGGCATGAATTGATACTTTCCCCCCTGCTCAGGGTTTCTTTTTCCAAAATCATCCTTCAAACCGAATGGCAAAACATGTTTGTACCCATTCGATACGGAATCATGTTGGGCTGGAGGAGCTACATCATCTACCATCCGCAACGCCATATTGAGACAGGCCGTGCGTATAAAAAAGCCTTCAACAATGCGAATCATCTTCTGCGACAACGGCTTTAGCCCTATGCCGGACAATGCCGACAAGACTGCCTTCTTTTTAAACTTAAAAAATACATAGCTAATGAAAACGCTGCTTTCTATTTGTTTTTCAATCTTGATTTTTTCAAACCTGGCATCCGGGCAAAATACCACCAGCAAATTCTCCCTATCCTGGGAAGCCAATTACGGCATGGTCAATGGGAATCTGATGAACGCACCAGTCAGAATGGGTTGGTGCTGGGAATGTATATTGACGGTGGTTGAGCAAAAGCCCTTAGTGGGCAAGACCTATGGCTTTGGCACTGAAATCGGCATGGGTAAGCGAAGTGCATTCAATATTGGCTTGCAAATCAGCGAGTTGCGGTTTCAGCATGATTTTGTTGACTTGTTCTTGATTCCTACCCCGAGTTTGGCAGAAATACAAAGCACAGAGATAGCCAACCACTATAATGGATGGCAACTGCTGTATAAATTCAAGCTATTGCATGGGAAGAAAATAGCAT
>JADLHE010000280.1 GCA_020848965.1 Saprospiraceae bacterium | reverse complement strand
CAAACAAAAACAAAAACTAAGGACAACTGTGAGTACTTTGAACAATGCACAAAAATTCAGTGACAGCATCAATTTTGAATGAGACCATCTTTTTTGTGGTTAAAGGCCAAGCTCGTAAGGAGCAAAAATTTTGAACACACCACCTATAACGTTTAATTTGTACGAACACCCACTATTGACTTTGATTCAGTGAACAATTAGCCTTGAAAACCAAAAATAAATTCACCCCTTTTGTTATTTTTTTGACGACAAAAACTTTGAACTTCTTTAACAACACCCTTTTGGAACACCAATTGAACACTATTTAACGTATCCAAAACCAAACCCCGGCTAAAACCGGGAAATCAATGACCCTGATTAACCATAAAACAGTGCCCCCCGCTTGATTTTCACGTGTTCCCCCGCACTTTAGACAACAGCACCATTTTCTAAAAAACTCATACTATGAGACATCGCTTCTTGGCATTCACTGCCCTTTGTCTAGGGGTACTCAATCTTAATGCCACGACCTTATTTGTAAAACAAGGGGGCACTGGCACAGGCACCTCGTGGAGCGACGCCGCTGGCGACCTTACTGCCACACTTTTCATCGCCCAACCAGGCGATCAAGTGTGGGTGGCCAAAGGCACCTATTACCCAACTAGCCAAAAAGACAGAAAAGCATCATTTGCCATTCCTTCGGGAGTCAAAGTTTATGGTGGCTTTAATGGAAATGAAACTTCAGTCGGACAGCGTGACCCAAAATCTCAAAAGTCCATTTTAAGTGGCAATATTGGGTCGAAAACGGACCATTCCGACAATTCCTATACCATTGTTCTGATTAAAAACGCAGACAGCAAAACCCTGCTCGATGGTTTCATCATCGCAGACGGCAATGCTGACGGCGCTGGCCCTAGTGCCGATAAAGAGCGCTGCGGCGGAGGCATCTATATTGATGGCTCAGGTGCAGGAAACGAATCTGTGCCTGTTATTCAGAACTGTGTTTTTCAGAACAACTACGGACGTGACGGCGGAGCAGCGTATGTGAACGGAAGAGGGGGCGTCTGCAATCCTAGCTTCATCAACTGCGAATTCCAGAACAACAAGGTTGACCTAGATGGCGGGGCTTTATTCAACGATGGCCGCCATAGAGGCGCTGCCAACACGGTGCTAGAGAATTGCACCTTTAGCAACAATAAAGCTAATTATGGCGGTGCACTCTGCAACTATGGCGGTAAAGGCCAGTGCAACCCCGTCATTAAAAGCTGTATATTCCGTAACAACGAAGCATATTTGCGTGGTGGAGCCATCTTCAACATGGATGTGGAAGGCGAAGCCAAGCCAATCATAAACGATTGCCAATTCGTTGACAATCAAGCGGTTGCAGGCGAGGGGATTTACACCTTCAGCAAGCCCGAACCCAAAGAAAAAACAGAATCAGTGAAATTAAAGATGAATTAATTTCAGGCATTAATACCAAACAAACCAATAGCCTATATTACCGATTAAAGAGAGAGAGCGTGTGTCTATTATACAGGAGTTGGTGGCTGATTCAAAGGCCACCAGCTTTCTTTAAAACGATGAGCGACTCCGGGTTATGCATTTTAGTTAAAGAATTATTAGTTGAAACAGGGTTGGTTAAATCCAAAACGGCTTACAACTAAAAACCTTAAAGCCCCAAAACCAAAATTTTCTCGAAGGAGACCAATCCCATCCCAAAACACCAGAAGATTTATAGCCATGGGAAATAGTTTGGAACTGGGCTGGGGATATTGACCAGTAATACTGGCAATATCCCTAAGACCAGATTCACTTTCAAAATGGCTAAAGAGATTGATTATCAACGTTTGAACATATCCGAAATTACTCCTCTGCTTGAAACACTATTGCAGTTGCGGTAAAAAAAGGCGCAGTGAATTATCCTACTATATTGATTGCGCCCTACCGCAAAACAGGAATAACAAGGCTAAAAACAAACTGCTAAAGAACGGACCGCTCTACCCCCTTTTTTTTGAACAAAAAGAGCTTTATGATACGGTTTTTTTCATGCTGATTTATTTATGATGACACACATCACGAAATACTAAATCGTAGGAAGATACGTGATGTTTGATTCTCGCAGGTCTCTGTTCCGGGTAACTGGAACGAGGCCTTTTTTTATTTACCCATCTTATTGCAAGCCCTTTGCCGCAGCCATTCCCATTCCTGCCATTGCGAAGAATAAAACAAAATAAAGCACAATCATAACAATGGTCAATATGCCCATGAATTTGTAGTGCTTCCCAATATTCGCACAAGCATTGGTGAGCGCTTGAACGTCATTTCTCAGCAAGGCTTGCTTTGTTCTGCTCGCAAACTGGTACAAATACCAGACTGGGAAAAAATACAGTGCTGCAAAGCCTAGGTAAGCCAAGGTAAAAATCCACATCGGAAAAGGTAGTTTTTCGGACACTCCACTGCCAGCAACAGCGCCTACTAACAACATACCAATGCCACCCAGCAGCAGCAAGCCAACAAAGAGAAAGCCAAGAATCGCAAGAAACAGGCTCCAGTTTGCCGCCATCTTCAAGCCTTCACGTGCTTCGTTCGTCAAGTAAAGCCCACCTTCTTGGTGGCCCATGTCAATGATTTGGTCTTCGTTCATATTTCAATATTTTTTGGTGAAACAATGCCGCAAGATAATCCAGATTCTCAGCTAAAAGCCCGTCCTTTGAAAAAAATGACGCCATGCTGCCATTAGCCATCTTAGAAAACTGCCAAACCAAGCTTGGAGAAACCATCCTTGCCACCCGCCCGATTTCAGGGGGCGACATCAACGAGGCATACCAGCTGAGCACGGCCTCCAGCCAGTATTTCCTGAAAATCAACACAGCCCCGTTTGCCAAGGAACTGTTTGTGGCCGAAGCTGCTGGCCTGCACGCCATCGCCACCCAAGGCATCCTGCGTACACCCACCGTGATTGGGCACGACAGCACCGAATATGGCAGTTTCCTGTTGCTGGAATTTATCGAAAGCGGCTACCGTCCCGATGGTTTTTGGGAGTGCTTTGGGGCAGCTATGGCCAATTTGCACCGCAAGACTGCACCAAGTTTTGGCTTTGAAAACGACAATTTCATAGGCGTACTGCCTCAACCGAACGGCCTTCATGGCACTTGGCCCGATTTCTATATTGCGGAGCGGCTCCTACCTCAATTGTCCATTGCGGAGCAAGGAAAAAAATTACAACCTACTGATTTTCAGAACTTTGAGCAGCTTTTCAAAAAACTGCCGGAGCTTTGCCCAAATGAACCACCGGCCTTTGTCCACGGCGATTTTTGGAGTGGCAATTTCCTTTGCGATGCAAACGGGTCGCCCGTGCTTATTGACCCAGCAGTGAGCTTCTCGCACCGGGAAATGGATTTGGCCATGAGCAGGCTTTTCGGTGGCTTCGACCGCCTGTTTTACCAAGCTTATGAAACAGAGTGGCCGCTTGCGCCTGGCTTCGAGGGGCGGCTCCCGGTGTATCAACTCTACTATCTGCTGGTTCATGTGAACCTGTTTGGTGGCGGTTATGTGCAGTTGGTTCGGGATGCGCTCCGCCAATTCGTCTGACCAAACCTAAGAATTCAAATTTTTTTCAAAAAAAATCACACCCCATGCCGCCTTTTTCCTGTCTCAAGCGTTAGGTAGAAGTGCTTTTGGCGCAATTTTTACCACGAATACCAACAGAAACGGATTTTCATGGCAATCCTCTGGAATACAGACAAACTTAACCGACATCTTTCCCGCATTGACGGGGCCATTATGGCCGGGCGATATAACCTCGCCCTGAAGCTGGCACACCGCAGCCTGAAGCAGTATTACAGCACCCATATTTCCACGCACAATATCAGCGTTGACCCCATCAGCACTGACAATATCAGGGTAATGGCCATTTACATCTGCCGCCACCTGATGGCGCATTTCCGCAAATACGAAATCCCCTACAACGAGCGCCGACTGATGTTCATCACCTTGGTCAGCAACGTGATTTTCCTGACCACCATGAGCATCTCTTCCGAGGACGACTACTTGGCCGACAAAGCCACAGCAACCTACGCACGTGAAAATGTGAGCAGCATCATTTCCTATTTGATGCGGTATATGGCCTAATGTCAGTGGTTCCGTAAAAAAAATACCATTTCCTGTTTCGGATTAGCACCGTCTTGCTATTTTTACACCATCAATAAGCGGAAGTAGCTCAGTTGGTAGAGCATCAGCTTCCCAAGCTGAGGGCCGTGGGTTCGAATCCCATTTTCCGCTCGAAGAAAAAGCGAGGGCTTACGGATACCTGTCCGTAAGCCCTTTTTGTGCCCTATTCATGCCACCCAAATGGCAGTGCTGGGTTTGCATACCAATATCTCCCCATCAAGACACCGTGATATTGTACGTCACCTCCACCGAAAAGCCGTAAGCAGAGACGCCCCCCGTAAAGGTCAGCGTGT
>JADLHE010000279.1 GCA_020848965.1 Saprospiraceae bacterium | reverse complement strand
TGTCGGGGTCCTGCTTCGAGAAGCTGATGGCGATGACCGATTTAGCGAAGTTGTCGAGGTTCTTGGCCCCGGCGAGGTGGCGCGACTGCACGGGCTGGCTCAGGTCGCGTTTGGGCGTGTGCGCGATGACGATGATGGTCAACGGCTGATAGCGCCGCTGCATGGCACAGAGCTTTTTCATCAGCTTGGTGGCTACTGCCGGGTCCTGGCTTTCCGAGGAAATATAGGTGATATTGTCAATGATGATAAGCCCCGGCTTGTGGATTTCCACGTCCCGTAGGATTTCGTTCATGATGAGCTCGTCGGCGTTCTCAAGGTCGAGGAAGTCGGGGTTGAGGTCGGAGCGGTGGTAGTTGTCGTTGAAACGGAGGCTGCCGTTCACGGGCTTGTACCGGGCGTACAGTTCGTGGTCCTGCATCTCGAAATCGTAGTAGATGACCAGTTTTGGCTCGGTCTCGTTGACGAACTCGGCTTCATCGGGGAAGAGCGGGCTGCCCTTGCTGGCAGCGTCGCCCATCTGGAAGGCTAGTATGGTCTTGCCCGACCCGGCATCTCCGAAGAGGATGCAGACCTCGTTCTCCTTGACGAGGTTGCCGCAGATGCGGCGGCTGGGCGGCTCGTTCTTCCCCGATTCCATCACGTCGTTCATGGTGCGGTGGCGCAGCACCTTGGCGTGGTTGATGGTTCGGGTGCGCTTGGCGATGTCCTCGTAAATATCGAAGATGTTGTGGTGCAGGTCCTGTGCGTGCTGCATGAATCGGAAGCCTTGGCGCACGGCTTCCCGGCGCATGTACAGTTCATAGAGGATGCGGCAATGGTCTTCGAGGTGGGCGTCCGACAGTACGATGCCCGTACACTCGGCTAGGTAGTGCGGCGGCACGGCGGCATTTGCCTTCATCTCGACGATGTTGCCCTCCCGCTTGGCCGCTGCGTCGCCGAGCAGCCCCATGCGCTTAAGCTCGTGCGTGACCGTGAGCAGGTCAACTTTTTCGATGCGCTTGGTGAGGGCATCCATGGCGGCATAGATGCTCTGGTGCTTTTCATCGAGGAAGGCATCTTTGGTCAGGTACCGCTTGAGCTTCTGGAAAGTGCCAGTGGTGGACAGTGCCGCGCCAATGGCGGCCTGTTCGATGGCCTGGTCGTGGTGGAGTGCGACGCCGAGTTGGGCAAGCTGTTCCGTGGTAGGATGGGGGTAGTCCTGCCTTTGTTGCTGCGAGTAGCGGTGTTTGTTTTTCATGCTACGTTCAGGTTTAGTCAAACGTGGTAACCGTCCCTACTGGTGCGGCACAAGGCAGCACGGGACATAGCATTACAACCTGGTTTCATTTAGCTTGAAAACGGGACAATGCGTACAGGAAGAGCAGCTGGATAAGACCGTAGTGTGGAATTGGTTTAATGGAGTTAAGGAACGTGTGAAAGATAACTTGTCACTTTGGGCGGTGTCCTTTTACCGCTGGCTTCGTTTGTAAAACAGTTGCGTAGCGCCACTCCCGAAAAATCGGGACAAGTTATGCGCCTGTTTTACAGCCTCGCCAGCAGAAAAATTACACTCTCCGAAACTGACAACCTATCTTTCACACGTTCCTAAGTCGCTAATTGTGTTGCGGGCAATTTAGGGGGTAAATCTTTTGTTTCCAAAATTTTTATGTTATTTTTATACCGCTAATTGTGCTATCAGCGTACAATTTGGAACGGGGGAGGCGGTCAAGGCTGCCTCCTCGTTCTTCGAAAGCCCGTCAAAACCTCACCAATCCAAGGCTTTCCGCCAGTTCCCTCCTCGCCGTGATGAGCTTTTCGTGAACCTTTAGCAGCCTTGCCAAAGCCTGCTCGTCGTCGGGCGGGGTGTTCCTTATGCGCATTAGATTTTGCTCGCAAAGCTGGCTGAGCGCCTTTAGCCTAAGCTGCAAGATGGTCTTGGTGATGTCTTCCGTGCAGCTTGGCCCGCCATCGGTTTTGGTGCTAGAACTGGCCTGCTCCCAATTTGGGGCAACCGGGGCATCTTCCTTATGCATCAGGCTGGAAACGAAACTGCTCAGGTCGAGGTCTTCGTGTGCGATGAAATGCCCTGCGTTGACTGTTTTTTTCGCTAGCACCAGTTCGATGCTTTCCCGGCAAATACGTTGGCAGCGTGGGTCTTCGAAATGTTCCAGCACCTCATAGGTATGGGCGAGGATGTGCTCGGCGACGGTGATGTTTTCTTTTGGGTCGAGGATGTCTGCGCCGTGTTCGAGGAGGAGGTAAACGAGGTGATTTTCAACACCCCCGACCTCCCGACCCGTCGGGACAGGCTCTAAAGGGGAGTTGACCCCGGGTTTGTCCCTGACCCCTAAAAAGGTTGCCGAAGGCAATGGCAAAGCCAGCACGGCTTTGTTGGTTTCTGCGGTCAAAATAGCTTCGCTCAAGCCTGTGAACGAGGCACATTCCTTGATAAAAAACGAGCGTTTGATGGGGTCGGCGACCCGTGCGATGCTGTCCACTATGCTGTGGACAGCGGTGGCTTTCTTCACGGGGTCATTGGCAACATCAGTGAGCAGGATGCTGGCTTTGAAGGTGATGAAATCCTTTGCACTGGTGGCGAGGTATTCGGTAAAAGCGGCGATGCCAAGCCTGCGCAAAAAGCTGTCCGGGTCATCGGGGTGGGGTAGGGGAGTGACCTTCACGTTCAGGTCGAGTTCGAGCGCCAAGTCGAGGCCCCGCATTGCTGCGGCGATGCCTGCTAGGTCACCATCGTACAATATGTGCAGGTTCGGGGTGAAACGGCGGATGAGCAGCAACTGCTCAGTGGTCAGTGCAGTGCCCGCCGATGCGACGACGTTTTCGATGCCGGCTTGGTGCAGGGCAATCAGGTCGGTGTAGCCCTCGACTAGGATGCACTCGTCCTGCTGGCGGATGGATTTCCTGGCATGGTGGATGCCGTAAAGAGTCTGGGATTTATGGTAGATGGGGGATTCGGGGGAGTTGAGGTATTTTGGAGAATTGGTTAAATTAGTTGAATTAGGTAAATTGGGAATCGAGCGACCTGCAAACGCTATTACCTTGCCGCTAAGGTTGTGGATGGGGAAGATGACCCGGTTGCGGAAGAAGTCCTTGCCGGATGAGGTGGTCAGGCCGAGCTTTTGGAGTTGTTCCAATTTAAAGCCTGCTTGGGTGGCGGCTTTGGTGAGGGCGTCCCAAGAATCGGGGGCGAAGCCCAAGCCGAATTCTTGGATGGTGGCATCGGTGAAGCCTCGGTTTTTGAGGTAGTCGAGTCCAGCGCCGGGTAGTTGGTTTTGGAAGAATTTGAGGGCAAAGTCGTTGAGAATGAACAGGCTTTCTTCTTCTTGATGGGCTGCCAGTTGCTCCGGTGTGGGCTTCGTTTCCAGGATTTCGATGTTGTACTTTTTGGCGAGCCAGCGCAATGCTTCCGGGAAGCTATAGCCTTCGTGTTCCATGAGGAATTTGGCGGCGTTGCCACCCTTGCCGCAGCCAAAGCATTTGAAGGTGTTTCGTACGGGCGAGACGCTGAACGAGGGGGTCTTTTCGTGGTGGAAGGGGCAAAGGGTGGTGAGGTTGGCGCCAGCGCGGCGGAGGGTGAGGAAGTCGGAGATGACTTCTTCGATGCGGGCGGTTTCCAATATCTGGCGTGTTTTGGATGGTGGAATCATGCGGATATAGATATTGTAAAAGTACGACAGGGTGGAGGGCTATAAAAACATCGCTAAAGTTAAATGTTTTGGCGGAGAAGGTGCAAAGGAACTATTGTGTGCCTAGGTCGTTCCTAAACACGTAAAACTATCTATATGAATAGTGTATGTGTCATTTGTTTTGAAAACAAGCCTCTGAAAGAATTCAACAAGGAACATGTTTTTCCTGAAACCATCGGTGGCAGACTTTGTGTTCATACTGTTTGCAAAAGCTGTAATTGGGAATTGGGCAAAAATATTGACAATGCCTTTCTTAACCATATAACAATTGCATACTTTCGAAACGTTCACGGTTTGAACCGAGAAAAAAATAGGGGGATAAAAAACCCATTGAAGCATTATAACCAGCCGGACGATGATTTTTATTTTGAATTTAGGAATGGGCAAATCACAAAACACTTAAAACCAAAGAAGAAGGTTGTGACGGAGCATGGCGTTAGCAGGGTTGAGTATTCAATGGATGAGGTTGATTTTACTGAAGGTAAGACGGCTAATTTGATACAAAAAGTAGCCAATGATTTTGGGGTAAAAAAAGAAGAAATTGAGTTCAGGGTGGACAAAAACTATTACCCTTCTGAGCAGCGGTTGTTTCTAGCTCCCAATAACCCTCTAATAATGGAAGCTGCCAAGATAGCCCACGAGTTGGCTTCCGAACATGTACCTGATTATGTTTCCACTGAAGTGTCTAAGATTTATGGGCAAGCCTTGAAAAACGGTGTAATGAGTAAGCAATTTGTAGTAATGGCTTCCAATCCTTTGCTATGGGTTACCATCTCGATGTCAAAGATCCACTGGGAAAAAGCATTTGGTGGCCATTTCGTACTGATTAGTGGAGTCGAGGGAGTTGGACTGGTTGCGGTAGTGAAGTTTTTCAATACTGCGCTTTCTTATCCACTTACTCAGTTGCTGATTTTGTCTCTTGAGCAAACTTTTATGCACATAAAACCAACCCTAATAGTGAATGATTTTATAGAGAAGAAGGTCGAATATCTGAATCAGGATATTTCTATATCAGGTGGCTTTCGATTTCCTAAAAGTGATTGAATTGAAAAACCAATTTTTCCAAATCTGATGCGCCAAACCTAACTGGCAAGCTTTGGGAATTTCCCACCTCGCTTAATCATGAGTGGCAGCCAATGGAGGGATTTGTAAGCTGGCTGCCTGCGCTTCACCAATGGCAGTTTGTAAAACTCACCGCCATCGAAAGAAACAAGCAAGGGGTCAATCGGCACGAAAGTCAGGACTTGGCTTGAAATCAAATCCCTCATGGCCAAGATAAATTCTTCGGATACTTTTGCCATAAGCAGGATGTTTGAGTTTTCTATTCCCTTGGAAGGGAACATGAAGCTGAACTCGCCTGTGATTTCAGGTATCTGGCTCCTAAAGGCATTCAGTGGAAACTCATTTCTTTGCTGGATAAGCTCTAAAATTCGTTCTTTCATATCTTTGATTTTGCTTCAAAAATAGCAGATAGCTTGAAAAGAAGTATTTTTTTTCAAGTTATGCTGAAGTTGTTCACCTAATTAAGGTTCATTGCAGCGCCATAATTTGCAACAAAATTTGGGTTAATTTTTATTATTATAATCCTATTTATGTTAAATAAGCAATATAATTACGTTGTGTTGTCCTAGAAATGATTGACCACCAAGTGTGCGTGTGTAGGAAGGACAGCACCCGTTCCCCCGTTCTCCACTGGCAACTCCACAAAACCTTCCCAGCCCCACGCCCGCATGTTTTCTATAAAAATGTTCAAGTAGGTTCCCCGCTACTGGCTGGAGCGGGGGCGTTTCATCTGGGGGTGGAGGTATTTTGAGTAGTAACATCAAACGAGCCTCAATCTTTTACGGCTTAACCCAACAATGTGTTTTTCCTCTGGAAGTGGCAGGTGATAGTTCCAATTTCCTATCAGATATTCAGCAGTATCATGAAGTCGTGCGAGAAGGGCGGCTCGCTACAACACTCCCTTCCCCTTGATTTTTTCCCAAAACCCCTCCCGCTGCCCCTTGCTCACGGGCAGGTCGTGCTTGCCGACGTGTACGGTATTGCCCTCCACGCTGTTGATTTTGTCCAAATTGATACTGTAAGAGCGGTGAATGCGGACGAACTGCCCAGACGGCAACGCCTCCTCCAATTGGCTCATAGACATCAGTGTGACCACCCGCTCGGTAGCGGTGTGGATGCGGACGTACTTCTGCAAGGCTTCGATGAAGAGGATTTCGTCGAAGACCACCTTCACGATTTTGTAGTCAGATTTTACGAAGAAATAAGTGGGTGAAGCCAACGGAACGTCGGCAGGGTTCAAAACCTTGCCGACGTTAGCGCCTCGTTCCAGCCACTCAATGGCCTTGCTCACCGCCTTGAAAAACCGCTCGAACTCGATGGGCTTAAGGAGGTAGTCGAGCACGTCAAGCTCGTAGCCTTCGAGGGCGTGCTCGGAGTAGGCGGTGGTGAGGATGGTGGCAGGGCGTCGCTTGAGCATCCGCAGGAGTTCAAGCCCCGTGAGGTTGGGCATGTTGATGTCGAGGAGGAGGATGTCGGGTTGGTGTTTTTCGAGGGCGAACTTGGCATCGATTGCGCTGGGGCAGGTCGCCACGAGTTCAAGCTGCGGGATTTTGGCGAGGTGCCGGGCAAGGAGTTCTTGGGCGAGGGTCTCGTCGTCCACGATGATGCAAGTGTGTTTTTTCATGCTTTTTTCAGGTTTAAGCGGAGCGTGACGCTGAATATTTGCCCCTCGCTTTTCATTTCCAATTGATAGTTGCCGGGGTAGTTGATTTCGAGTTGGCGACGCAGGTTGGGCAGCCCGATGCCGCCCGGTTCGCTCACAGACTCCAAGTTTGAAACGCTATTTTCAACGATAAAAACCAAGGAGCCTTCCTCCGAAATTTCAGCGTGGATTTTCACCCAAGCGCTTTCGTCCTGCTCCAAATTGCTGTGTTTCAGGGCGTTCTCGACGATGTTGACGAGCAGCATAGGTGCGATTTGCCAACCGTTCAGGCTGCCCTCCACGAAAAAGTCCACGTTGCGGGAGCGTGGTTTTTTCAGCAAAAAAAGGTCAACGTATTGCCGCAGCGCCTCCATTTCCTTTTTCAAGAACACCCGCTCGCCAGCGCCGTCGTACAACACGTAGCGCAGGATGCCGGAGAGCTTGGCGACCATCGGGGCGGCGTTTTCGTGCCCTTCGAGGGCAAGGGAATAGATATTGTTCAAGGTGTTGAAAATGAAGTGCGGGCTGATTTGGGTGCGCAGGAATTTCAGTTCCGCCTCCAGTTTTTCGCTCCGCAAAACCAATTGCCGCTCCCGCTCTTCCTGCCATTGCTTGAAGTACCAGTACAAGCTGGAAATGAGCAGGAACAGCGAGGTGTTCAGCAGCATCGAGAACACGTTGCGCCAGCCGCCGATGTCGTAAAAATGGTGCTCCCAGCCCGTCAGCCGCATGAGCAAAGCATAGCCCGCCACGACAGCCGCCAGGCTCATCACGTACCAACCCAAACGCTTGGTTTTCAATAATTTGGGGATGAGCAAAAACAGGTTCAGGTAGATAATGGCGGCATAGGTCAGCAGTTCAAGCAGGGTGCTGCCGATGGCTTCCGACCAGTTGTTTTCCAAAAAATGGTAGTCGAAAACGAAGAGGAACATGAACAGCCAGAAGGCGGCATGCTCCAGTCCTGCCTTATTTTTAATTGAAGTAAATGGCATAATTAGGTGGCTTCGCAATGCAGCAAAATTAGCTGGAATAGCGGTCTTAATTGCTTTATTTCCTTGAACGCTGAATTTGTTTCCATGAAGGAATTGAATTTCGGAACGAACAGCTTTTTATCGAAAAAACGCCAACCGTTCGCCATTCACGCCCGCCCATTCCTTTTCCTTCGGCAATGGTGGAACAAACTTGCAGTGCACCGCCCGACCCACCCATTTTTGCGGTGATGAACAACTAAACCCATTTTATTTCATCACCAAAATTTTATCAAAAAATGAAGTCATTCAAAATCATGTCCATTGCACTTATGGCTTGCGCCACGCTTTTCACCAACTGCAAAAAAGAAGCGGAACTGCTGCCCGAAAACGCAATGGAAACGACCACCGAATCGTCTGCAAAGCCGAACCCCGACGGCTCGGTCAGCAACCGCAGCATCACCTACACCATGCCCGACGAGACCGCCCCGCACGAGGGCACCTGGCTCCAGTTCCCGCACCAATACCAGTACGGCACCACCTACCGCAACCGCCTGATTGACACTTGGGTAGCAATGACAAAGGAACTCCGCACGAGCGAAAAAGTCCATATCATTGCCTACAACACGACGCATAAGAACTGGATTATCAGTAAGTTGCAGGCTGCCAATGTGCCGCTGACCAACGTGGATTTCCGCATCTTCCAGACCAACGACGTATGGGTGCGGGACAACGGCCCCATCTTCGTGGAGGACAACAGCGGCAACCTGAAAATCGAGGACTGGGGCTTCAACGGCTGGGGAAACCAAGCGCCCTACACCAAGTGCAACGTCATACCAACCTCCGTCGCCAACGCCATCGGGATGCCCAAGGTCAACCTGAACGCCACGATGAAAGTGGAGGGCGGTGCCTTCGAGGTGGACGGCAACGGCAGCTTCATGGCCACCCGCAGTTCCATCCTGAACGCCAACCGCAACCCCGGCATGACGCAGGCGCAAGCGGAGGCGATTTTTGAGACAAACCTCGGCGTCACGAATTTCATCTGGCTGGACGGCGTGCCGGGGCTGGAAATCACGGACATGCATATTGATGGCTTTGCCCGTTTCGGCAACCCGAACACCATCGTCACGATGAACAACGCCGACCTTTTGTACTGGGAGGTGCCGCAAGCGGACATCAACACGCTCTACGCCGCCGAAGATGCGGACGGCAACCCCTACACTATCGTCCACCTGCCGCTGACGCAGAACAACGTGGTGACTGCCTACGGCAAAAACCTCGGCTATAAGGGCAGCTACGTCAATTTTTATGTGGCGAACAACAAGGTGCTGGTTCCGAAATACAACGACCCGAAGGACGCCGTCGCCATCAGTATCTTGCAAAGCCTCTACCCGGGCAAAACGGTGGTGGGGATTGATGTGCGGAACCTCTATGAGAACGGGGGGATGGTGCATTGCGTGACGCAGCAGCAGCCGGAGTGAGGGTGGAACTTCGGCGGAAATTGAGGTTTCCGCCGAAGTTCATTTTTTTAGCTCCAGCAGCCTTTTCACCAAAACATATACCCGGGTGGCAGTTCCATTTGGAAACCTATCGGCGGGTGCAGTATCGAGTTTTTCAGCTTGGGAAATGGCGTATTCCGACATCGGGAAAATGGGGGAGAAATCGGGGTTGGAAGGATTGTATGCCCCAAGGTTTGCCCTTATAGCAGCCTTAAAATCATTGCAATTCTGCAATTCGGAGAGCGGCTGCGTGGGTTTTTCCAAATGCAGGTATGGCCACAATTCAAAACATGGATTGCTCAAGATGAGTGTATATTTTTCCTTTTGCTCACAAGCCTTTGCAATGCTGGAAAGGGTGGCTTCCTTCCACCTGTCCATGTCAATCACCAACCAAACACGGTCATCTTCACCTACGATGCCAAATTCGTCAACGAAATCGTCCGCCCGTTTCAGGACATGGTTGGGGGCGGATTTATGGTCGTTGCCTGTGGGCAAGACGACAACTTTCACTCTCCTGAAGCCGCCGCAAAACTGCTCGAAATACGCACGTTCCGTTTTCTCTCCCTCACAGGCTATCACAAACAAGCTGGCATCCCGGAAGGGCTCGCCCCTTTTGTATGGGCGGTTTTTTCGTTTGCTCATATTGTTTGTTATTACCAGTTTATGTTTTCAAGGCTGGAAAGAAAAGGAATCGCACCAAACCTTCCCTGTAGATATCCACGGCGGATGTCCTTGTCGTAACGGGGCTTGAACTCGCTGAGCGGGTAAATCTTGGACGAACCAGTTTTGTCCTTTTCAACGAACCAAATCTCGTCCTGCCGGAAGAGTTTCAAGTCGAGCAGCCCTGATTCGTGCGTGGTAAAAACCAATTGCCCCTTCGACAACTTGCTGTCGTGCGAGAGGTACATTTCAATCAGTTTTTGTGCCATTTGAGGGTGCATGCTGCGGTTGAACTCGTCCACCACATAGACCTTCTCCTTGAGCATGGTGTCAATGAAGGCTGGGGTAAGTTCTATAAGCCGCTGCGTCCCGTCCGATTCTTCGTAAAAGTCGAAGTCCACCGTATCGCCGTTGCTTTGGTGCCGGGTCATCAACTTGACCGCTTGTGGTTCGCCCGCTTCGTCTAAATACAGCCCGTACTTGATTTCATCCTTGCCCTCGTACTCGTAAACCTCGCCCTTTTCCAACCACTTCAAAATATCCTCTTTTTCTTCTTTTTCGTGCAAGCCGAATAGTTGGCTGACATTGATTTTTTGGGCTTCCACCATTTCTACGCCCGTGTCAATTGCCTTAATGATTTGGTTGGTTTTTTCCCGGTAGGTTTCATTGAACAGGATATTCTCGAAAAGCCCCTCCAATGCTGATTCGGGATAAACGATTTCCAGTACATCCTCAAACCACGAATAAGGCTCTTTCACGTAAACAAGGTCCTTTTCTTTTGCTTCTGTGATGAAGGGTTGGTTGGGGCGAAGCTCCTCCTGATAAATCTCGACCTTGACTTTTTCTTTTTCCGTCTGTAAATACCTCGGGCTTAGTTTGATTACTGTTTTCAAATCGGACGTAGTCTCCCGCTCAAAAACCAGTTCATCCTCCTTTCCGGGGCGGGTCTTGTAGAGCCATTCCTCCACAATCCTTTCTGAAAAAAAAGCGATGCCAAAGGCATAACTGTTGCCGTTGACCACAAACTCGAACTCGAAGCGGGAGGGTTTCTCCTTGCAACTTTTTTCCAGCTTAAAAAAGCGGTGGGGCAGTTTGGATTTTGCAGTATCTGAACCTAATAGCACCAAATCCTTCGCTGCTTCCATTGCAATAGCGAGGTTCGACTTGCCTGCCCCGTTGGCCCCATACAGCGTAGCTACCCTGAGTAAAGACACTCCGGTTTTTGCCTTGCAAACATGCTCCTGATGAATCTTGAAATTGCCAGCAAGCATATTGAACTCTGCCTCATCCCGGAAGGACAGATAGTTTTCGACCACAAAACGTATCAGCATAATGAAGAGATTTTTTCACTTTCAAAAATGAAATTTGGTGCAATTTATATCTTTATCAGGAAAAAATGAATCCTTGAGAGAGATTATTGCCTTTTGTGGTCAACACAGAGCTATGCAATCGATTTCCATTCGTTCCATTTTCCCCTTCATTCATGGAAAAACTCAATTGCCTTGTTAACCTTTCCACACCTTTGCCCAAAATCTAAAATTCATGAATAAATCACTTTCCCTCATGCTGACACTATTCCTTGTCACCTTTTTCAGCTTCTTCGCCTGTGGCGGCGAGGACGAAGGCGGCACCACGCCCACCCAAACCAACGAAACCGTCTTTTTCAACGGTAAAATCTACACCGTGAACGCTGCCCAGCCTTGGGCGGAGGCGGTTTGGGTAAAAGACGGCGTCATCAAGTTTGTAGGCACCACCGACGAGGCCAAGAACATGGCTTCCAAAGACGCCGAACTCGTTGACCTCGAAGGCGCCATGATGATGCCCGGCATCCACGACGTGCACATGCACCCGCTCGAAGCCGCTTCCGAAAACTTCAAGTTTATCCTCGACGACGCTGAGACCGACCCCGAAAACTACGCCGACGACGTGGCGGACGCCCACGCCGACAACCCCGGCACTGGCTGGCTGCTCGGCTGGGGACACCTCCTCGAAACCGTCCTCGAAGCCGACCGTGACCCGAAGGACATCCTCGACGACGTAGCCCCAGACCGCCCGGTGGGCATCATGGAACAGACCTCGCACTCGCTCTGGTGCAACTCAAAAGCCCTTGAATTGCTGGGTTTCGATGCCAACTCGCCCGACCCGACTGGGGGCATACTCATGCGCAACGACCAGGGCGAACCCAACGGCATCCTCATTGACAATGCGGGAGAACTGCTCATGGAACTCGCCCTTGTGCCGACCACACAAAGCATGGAAAACGACTACAACGGGCTTGTCGAATTTGCCCTGCCAGAGCTTGCCAAGCACGGCATCACCTCCGTCTCGGAAGCCCGCACTTTTTGGAAGCGCAACCAGCAGGATACCTGAAAAAAAATCGAGCAGGACGGAAAGCTGACCTGCCGCATCAACCTCGGCTTGTGGGCGTACCCGACGGAAGACGACGCTTCGCAAATCGCCGCCATCAAAGCCCTCTTCAGCAACGACCCAAACAAATTGGTGAGAATCAACCAGATAAAAGTTTATTCCGACGGTATCATCCACAACACGACCGCCGCCATGCACGGCGATTATCTGATTGATTATTTTGAACTCGGCACGAACAAAGGATTGAACTATTTCACCGAAAGCCGCCTCGCCCAGTACATCGCTGCGCTGGAGGGCACGGGCTTCGATTTCCACATCCATGCACTCGGCAACCGGGGCGTTCACGAGAGCCTGAACGCCATCGAGCAGGGCGGCACTTCGGCGGGTAGGCACCGCCTCACCCACGTCGAGTACGTGGATGCAGCGGACATCCCCCGTTTTGCGCAACTAAATGCCACTGCTGACGCACAGGTGGCTGGCGAATTCACCCAGCCCGACCATTGGCACGAGAACGACTACCTAATCGGCCCGGCGCTGAACAACGCCAATATCCCGCTAAAAAGCCTGAAAAATGCGGGCGCAAGGCTCACCCTTAGCAGCGATTGGGACGTGAGCGAGTTGAACCCCTTCATCGGTATGCAGAACGCCGTGACCCGCACCCCACAGGAGATTTCATTGGAAGATGCCGTGAAAGCTTACACGCTAAACGCCGCCTACGTGATGCGGCAGGAACAAAAAGTGGGTTCTATCGAAGTGGGTAAGGAGGCTGACCTGATTGTACTCGACCAAAATATTTTTGAAATCCCCGCCAACCAAATCAATGGGACGAAGG
>JADLHE010000278.1 GCA_020848965.1 Saprospiraceae bacterium | reverse complement strand
TTGCATGCACTAGTCCCATTTCAGTTTAATCTTTGTGAAAGAATCAATGCTCCCCCAAGTCCACCAAATCTTTGATGGTTATGTTATGCTGATGAAACTTGTCTTTCTTGAATTCAATGACCGCTGGTGTCTGGCGCTTCGTAACGTCCACTCTATTGTCAAGCGGCTCCACTAGGATGTCCTTGCCAAAAACAAAACCATTGCGACCATAGTTGCTCTCAATGATGCGGTCGGTAAGGAAAATCGCCTCTTTGGGGCAAGCCTCTTCGCAAAGCCCACAGAAAATGCAGCGAAGCATGTTGATTTCATAAACAGCCGCATATTTCTCTTCCCGGTAGAGCTGCTCCTCGCCTTTTTTCCGCTCGGCGGCGGTCATGGTGATGGCCTCAGCAGGACAAGCCACGGCACAAAGGCCACAAGCGGTACAGCGTTCGGCACCCGCTTCGTCCCGCTTTAGGACGTGCTGCCCACGATAGACTGGCGCAATCGGGCGAAGCACTTCTGGGTACTGTACCGTTGACTTCTTTTTGAAGATATGGCTAAACGTGATGCGCATCCCATTTGCGATGGCAGGCAGGTACAGCCGCTCCGTGAGCGTCATCTCCTTTTTTGAAACAACTTTGCTTCTATTCGTCAACATTTTATAGTCATTGAAGTCATTGAACATTGGACATTTGACACTGAATTTCAATGGAACATGTCCTATGGCTTATGCCTAAGCTATTCTCAACCCATTCGGCACTGGCTTATCGGGGCGCAAAAGTGTCACTTCTTTTTCATCTCCCACAACGCCAAGCACCAAACATTCGGAGAAAAAATTGGCGATTTGCTTCACTGGAAAATTCACGACTGCAATCACCTGTTTCCCCGGCAGTTCTCCTTTTTCATACAACTTGGTGATTTGGGCGGAACTGCGCTTTATCCCAAAATCCCCAAAATCTATTGTCAACTGGTAGGCTGGGTTCTTCGCCTTCGGAAAATCCTCAACGGAGAGGATGGTGCCTACCCGCATTTCAATTTTTTCGAAATCGGCCCAAGAAATCAAATTATAGGTAGCTTGATTCATTGCACTTTGATTGATTCAACATAAACAAGTTCAGTTACATCATCCTTTACTATGATAGTTTCTGACTTTGCCGATTTGAACACCAAAGTTTGCCCTCTACCAAAATCAACTTCATGATTTTTACCTAAATCAAAATACTTTCCTTCAATCAAAATATCACTTTGAAGTTCCATACGCCAATCGAACAGTACAGGCTTACCTTGAGAAAACCTTTCGCTGTTTATGAACTCCAACTCATTTAGTTCAACCGATTCTTCTGATTTTGCAACAATACCCTGATTGATTTTTCCAACAAAAATCAACTGTTCTACTACGTCAGTGAATCCGTACTTCTGATAAAATTGATATTCGATTTCAGTTGGAATCTTTATCCCAAAATTTGAAATGATGGCCAAATCTGGTTCTTTGATTTCTTCCAACTGTTGACTACTTGAAAAACCACAAGAATTCAAGAGCAATAGAAATGGAAGAAAGCAATAGGGTTTCATATTACGTTTCAACTCAATTTCCCTGTCAAATACATCACCACTCCCGTCACGAAAATATTTAACAACGACAGCGGCAGCAGCACCTTCCAGCCGAGGTTCATCAATTGGTCATAACGGAAACGGGGCAATGTCCAGCGAATCCACATGAACACGAAGATGAACACGAAGACTTTCAAGAAGAACACCACCGTCTGCACCGTGGCAAGGGCATTCGGGCTGAGGCCCAACTCATGCTGGAAGGGGAAATTGTACCCGCCCCAGAAAAAGCTAACCATGATGGCCGACGAAATGAACATATTGATGTACTCCGCAAACAGGAACAAACCCAATTTCATCGAAGAATACTCCGTGTGATAGCCGCCGATAAGTTCCGTCTCGCATTCCGGCAAGTCGAAGGGCGCACGATTCGTTTCAGCGAAGGCGCAAATCATGAAAATCAAGAAGGCCAGCGGTTGGTACAGCACATTGGCGAAGCCAGCATCTTGCTGCGCAACAATTTCCCGAAGGCTCAAAGTGCCTGTCATCATCACCAAAGAAATGATGCTGAGGCCCATTGCAATTTCGTAGCTAATCATTTGCGAACTGGCCCGCAGCGCACCCAGCAGCGAGTACTTGTTGTTGCTCGCCCAGCCGCCAATCATGATGCCATATACCCCGATGCTCACCACGCCAAAGAGGTACAACACACCGATATTGATGTCCGTGATTTGCAACGCAAAAGACTCGCCCGCAATGGTCACATCACCGCCCCAAGGAATCACAGCCCCTGTTATCAGCGCCGTCAGCATCGCAATGCCCGGCCCGATGATGAACAGGAAGCGGTTGCTCCCTTCGGGAATCAGTTCTTCCTTCGTGAACATCTTGATTCCATCGGCCAAGGGTTGCAGCAGCCCCAGCGGGCCTGCCCGGTTCGGCCCGACCCGGTCCTGCATTACAGCCGACAGCTTGCGCTCGGCCCAAGTGCTGTACATCGCTATCAGCATCGTAAGGCCGAAGACGGCGAGGACGAGGATTATTTTGAAAATTAGAATGGTCATTTTCTATTCGTCTTTTTGATTGACGATTGTTGATTACATGATTGTTGATTTTTGATGGTTTACCTAGCGGAACATCAACAATCAACAATCATGTAATTGTCAATCAACAATCAAAAACTACACATTATTAGGATTCAAAGCTCCCACGCCACGCTCGACCTTTTCGCCGTGTGGCAGGGCTGCTTGCTCCAGTTTTTCATCTCCAAATCGTTCTCCTTCAGGAGATTCATAATGATGCGCCGAAATTACAGAATGGTCATCAATATGAGCCGGGCCTTCGATGACCCAATCGCTGGTTTTCTTTTTCTCGAAACGGCATTCGTTGCAAATCCAGCCAGCCTCGCCATTTTCGAGCTTGGCGACTTCACCGTAAGCGTCCTTGCGGGCCGTAACCCGGAGGATTTCCTCGCCCTTGTACCAAAGGCGCACTTTGCCGCAGCATTTATCGCAATTCCGGTGCGCCTCCACGGGCTTGGTGTACCAAACCCGGCTTTTGAAACGGAACGTCCTGTCCGTCAAAGCTCCTACAGGGCAAACATCAATCACGTTGCCCGAAAAGTCGTTTTCAATCGCCTGTTCGATATAGGTGGAAATCTCCGCATGATCACCCCGACCGATGACTCCATGAACCCGGCCATCTGTGATTTGCTCGCAAACCTTCACGCAGCGGTAGCAGAGGATGCAACGGTTCATGTGCAGCTTCACTTTGTCGCCAATATCAATCGGCTCGAAGGTGCGGCGGCGGAACTCGCTGCGGGTGTTCAATTTGCCGTGTTCGTAGCCGAGGTCTTGCAGGTGGCACTCGCCCGCCTGGTCACAAACCGGGCAGTCGAGCGGGTGGTTGACAAGCAGGAACTCGGTGACGCCAGCCCTGGCCTCCACCACTTCCGGCGAGGTTTCGTTGCGCACAACCATTCCGTCCATCACCGTGGTGCGGCAGCTTGGCACCAACTTGGGCATGGGACGTGGGTCTTTGGCCGAGCCTTGCTCCACCTTCACTAGGCAGGTACGGCAGTAGCCCCCGCTGCCCTTCAGTGAGGAGTAGTAGCACATGGCCGGTGGCACGAGGTCGCCGCCAATCATGCGGGCCGCATTGAGAATCGTGGTGCCTTCGGGCACTTCGATTTGGAAATCGTCTATGGTGACTATTGGCATTTTCTGTTTCTTTCTACTTTTTCAAGGTTTCCAACACAGTCAGTTCATCATGTCTAATATCAACTTTCATCTGACTAAGAATTGGGAATATTGCCGCTGGTGGCATCCCTCTAAATTTGAATTCCTCCCAAGTTTTGCCTGTTGTTTCCCAACTTTCACCGTTTGATAAAATTGGATGCAATGGCTTGTAGGTTTTCAAATTTTCTGGTTGAATTTGAAATCCAACATAGAATTGAACAAGGCTTTCAAGTTCTTTTCTCAATTTCTCTGCCTCACCTTCATCAAGCATGACTCTGGTCGCAGTGGCTTTGTCTTGATAGTGCTTTTTTTGAAGTTCAACGCAACCTTCACCACAAAGGGACTGAACTAACTTTATTCGAAGCTGCTCAATTTTCCCTAACATATCATTAGACATGCTGTCTATTTTCTGCGCAGCTACGGATTCAGTTCCATTCATACTTTTGACAACAACTTTGACGACTTTACTTAAGTCTTCAAAATCTAAACCTTCCCTGTCAGCCCATCCAGCTAAGCCTTCCAAAAAGAAATCTTCGGAAAAAATTGGTTGCCCCTCTCTGCAAGCTCTCAGCTCATCTTTTACACCTTCCAATTCACCCCTCAGTATGCGGTTTTCATTTTCCAAGGCTTTTAGCTTGTCATCATTTTGACAGCCTGCAAGATATTGAAAGCAAAGAAGCGGTATTAGTATGAAATATCTCATGCCATCTCCAACCTATTCAACCGATAATAATGCCGCACATCTTTGATACTCTGCGGGTTCTTCACATACTCCTCAAACTCATGCCGGAAGTGCCGCAGTGCCGCCGCAACGGGCCAAGCCGCTGCCTCGCCAAGCGGGCAAATCGTCTTGCCCTCGATTTTGCTTTGCACATCCCAGAGCAGGTCAATGTCCGCCAAGGTTCCTTTGCCGTCGAGGATTTTCTTGATGATGCGCTCCATCCAACCCGTGCCTTCCCGACAGGGGCTGCATTGGCCACAGCTCTCGTGGTGGTAGAAACGGGAGAAGGTGTAGAGGTTCCTGACGATGCTAGTATCCTCGTCCATGACGATGAAGCCGCCGCTACCGAGCATAGTACCCGTTGCGAAGCCGCCATCGCCGAGGCTCTCGTAGCTCATGAGGCGGGGTTCGCCGGCCGCAGTTTTCAGGATGAGGTGCTTGGGCAGGATGGGTACGGACGAACCGCCCGCCACTACGGCCTTCAAGTCCTTGCCGTTGCGGATGCCACCGCAATACTCATCGGAGTAGATAAATTCCTCCACGGGAACGCCAAGTTCGATTTCATAAACCCCCGGCTTGTTGATGTGGCCACTGGCGGAAATTAGCTTCGTACCCGTGCTCTTGCCGATGCCGATGCCAGCATAAGCATCGCCGCCCATTTCGATGATGGGCACGACGGCGGCAATGGTTTCCACGTTGTTGACCACCGTGGGGCAGTCCCAAAGACCCTTCACCGCCGGGAACGGCGGCTTGAGGCGGGGATTGCCACGCTTGCCTTCAAGGCTTTCAAGCAGGGCAGTCTCTTCGCCGCAGATATAGGCACCTGCACCGATTTGCACATAAAGGTCGAGGTCGTAGCCGCTACCGAGGATGTTTTTGCCAAGCAATCCGGCGGCATAAGCCTCTTCAATCGCCTTTTCGAGGATACGCAGCACGTAGAAATACTCGCCACGTATATATATATAAGAGGTGTTCGCCCCCAGTGCAAAGCTGCTGACAATCATGCCCTCCACCAGCAGGTGCGGGATATGCTCCATAAGGTAGCGGTCCTTGAAAGTGCCCGGCTCGCTCTCGTCCGCATTGCAGACCAGGTAGCGGGGAACGCCCTCCGGCTTTGCCAGAAAGCTCCATTTCATGCCCGTGGGGAAACCCGCACCGCCCCGGCCCCGCAGGCCAGACTTCTTCACCTCTTCCACTATGGCATCCGGGGCCATGCCGAGCGCCTTCTTCAAGGACTCGTAGCCGCCGTGCTTGCGGTACACCTCCAGCGTGTTGATACCGGGGATGTGGTCGTTTTTAAGTAAGAGTTTTTGACTCATTATTGTATCGTAATGACGTTGCTCGCCAAGTCAACGCAGAATTTAACATTCGTAAAAAAATCAAGCCCAAGGACACCATCGAAATCTGCAAAAAAATTGTGGGCCAAAAAGTCATAAGCCCGTATCTCAACCTCTTGTTTCGTGATGCCCAAACTCCTTAGTTCTTTTACCAAAAACACGTGAACATCAATCACACCACTTGCCGTTTCCAATTGTTCCACTCGAACGGAATCCTTCAATTCGTAACCTGCCATCATCAAAAATGTCAAGTCTATCGTTGTGTGCGATGCACCTGTATCAAGCGCAAGGCCTAAGTAATCGAAATCAAGCTGACAAGGTAAGACAATCAAGCTGTCTTCTGTTTGTCTGACAAATGAATGCGACTTCATAACAGCCACTTGCGATTTTGAGGGATTTCTCCTGTGAAAATACAAGTGATGCTCTTGTAGCCTTTCCTTACCTCCTTGGTCTTATAACCAATCTCCCGTTTATCCTTACTGGCTAACAGTACAAAACCCCGTTCCAGCTTGCTGACAATGGAACCCAAACTATCGCTATCCTTCAACTCAGGGTCGCCGACCAAAACCCATTGGTCGGGGTACTGCTTGCGGATTTCTTCGATGGTTTGCTTTTCCATTCTCTAAAGGATTTGCAAGTTATTGGTTTTCAGATAATTAAGTAGTCTTTCTGCACATTTGAATCAATGTGATACTCCCAAAAACGATGCTTTGTTTGTCGTATTTGATGGTTCTTTTATACAAAAAGGTGTACCTTTTGTCGAATTCGGTACATCATTTATGCAAAAAGGTGTATCTTTTGTCGCATTCGGTGGTTCGTTTTTCGCAAAAGAAGGCACATTT
>JADLHE010000277.1 GCA_020848965.1 Saprospiraceae bacterium | reverse complement strand
GCTGCGGGAATTCCGGAAGAAATGCGATATCCTTGTGTCAGTCGGCGAGTGCTCCATCTGGGGCGGCCTGCCTGCCATGCGCAATATGGTGCCCTTGCGGGAATGCCTGGAGGAAGCTTATCTGCACTCGTTCACGAGCGAGGACGGTGCCGAAATGATACCGCACCACGAGGATATTCCTAAGATATTGGACAAGGTATATGCTTGCAACGAGGTAGTGGATATTGATTATTTCATCCCCGGTTGCCCGCCGAGTGCCAACCATATTTGGAAGATGGTGAAGAATATTCTTTTTGGGGCGGAGTATTCGGTGGTTTATCCTGAGTTTAAATATGACTAATTGGCGAAGACCAGTTTCTGTTGGGGTTTTGATATAAGATATAAGACGTTAGAATTTAGATTTTAGATTTGATTGGAGAGAGATTGAATGCTGGATTTATGATTTATTGGCAGCATTTGCAAAATTTATAAAACTGTACGGCGTGTGTCGTGAGGGAAAATCTAAAATCTTACATCTTATATCAAAAAATAAATTTGTCATGAATAAAGTAGTTATAGAGCCCGTAACCCGTGTAGAAGGCCACGGCAAGGTCACCATCCACCTCGACGACGAGGGGCGGGTGAAGGACAGTTTTTTCCACATCGTCGAGTTCAGGGGCTTCGAGCGGTTCATACAGGGTCGGCCCTATTGGGAAGTGCCCGTGCTGGTGCAGCGGCTTTGCGGCATCTGCCCAGTGAGCCACCATATTGCGGCAGCAAAGGCCATTGACCAACTTTCTGGCCTCGACCCCGTGGATTTGTCGCCCGCAGCTACAAAAATCAGGCGGCTGCTGCACTATGCCCAGGTGTTCCAATCCCACGCCCTGCACTTTTTCTACCTCGCCTCGCCCGATTTGCTGTTTGGCGTGGATGCGCCCGTCGAAAAGCGCAACGTAGTGGCCGTGGCCTTGGAAAACAAGGAATTGGCCAAGAAGGGCATCCTGATGCGGAAGTTCGGGCAGGAGGTTATCCGGGTGATTGCTGGCAAACGAATTCACGGGATTGCTGCCGTGCCGGGCGGGGTCCACAAGCATTTGAGCATCGAAGACCGGGATTATTTTTTGAGCGGAAAAGACCTGCCCAACGTGGATACGATGATTGAATGGATGATGGAGGTCATGGCTTTTATCAAGGACTATCACGGGAAGAATGCCCCTTGGCTCGACAGTTTCGCCTCCTACCCCAGCGGCCACCTCGGCCTCGTGAACGCCAACGATGGCTCGCTGGAGCTTTACGATGGACGCCTCCGTGCCATTGATGCCGACGGCAACCGAACCCTCAACGACATTCGGGACGTGGACTACCTCCAATATTTCGCCGAAGGAGTGGAGCCGTGGACGTTCTTGAAGTTCCCGTACCTGCGCCATTTGGGTAGGGAAAACGGCTGGAGCAGGGTCGGCCCGCTGGCTCGGCTGAACGTTTGCGACAGCATCGGTACGCCATTGGCGCAAGCCGAATTTGAGATTTATAAAAACTACACAGGCGGCAAGCCGAACAATCACACGATGCACTTCCACTGGGCAAGGCTCATCGAAATGCTGCACTGTGCCGAGGTGATGCAAGCGCTGCTACACGACCCCGACATCCTCAGCGACGACATCCTGCGCCGGGGCGAGCGCCGACCGGAGGGCATCGGTATCGTGGAGGCACCGAGGGGCACGCTCATCCACCACTACCAGGCCGACGAAAAGGGGATGATTACCCGCTGCAACCTCATCGTGAGTACCACGCACAACAACGAGCCGATGAACCGGGCCGTGCGCTGGGTCGCCAACAACGTGCTCAGCGGCCAGCCAAAGCTGACGGATACGCTGCTGAACCAGGTGGAAATCGCTATCCGAGCCTACGACCCTTGTTTAAGCTGCGCCACCCACGCCATTGGGCAAATGCCGCTGCAAGCAGTGCTCTATGATGCCGCTGGCAATGTGCTGGACGAGCGGTTGAAAAACGGAAATTGATTCATCCATGAAAACCATCCTCTTTGCCATCGGCAACAATGCCCGTCAAGACGATGGCCTTGGTTGGGCCTTCGGGGAGGCGCTGGAACGGGGTGGCCTGTTCGATGGAGAGGTGCATTACCGCTACCAGTTGGAAGTGGAGGATTCGGAATTGGTGAGCAATGCTGGGCGGGTCATTTTCGTGGATGCGTTCAAGGGGGAGTTGCCCAATGGTTTCCAGTGGGACAAAGTCGAACCCACAGCTGATTTTGAGTTCACTACCCATGCGCTCTCGCCCCAGGCAGTGCTATTTTTTTGCGAACAATTATATGCTAAAAGGCCAGAAGCGCACTGTCTGCTGATTGGCGGCGAGGCGTGGGAATTAGGGGAGGGGTTGACGCATAATAGTACGAACAACCTGTTGTTAGCAATGGAGTTCCTAAAAGAAAAACTGGGAATTGCGGGAAATAAAGTGCCGCAACCCATTGACATTGAACAGGTTACGGCACGGTGATTTTGTTTTGGTAGTCCCGACGGGAATCCCTGCCTTGTCGGCAGACAGGGAACCCATATCTAAAGTTTAGGAAACTTCCATTCTACACCAGCCGATAGTCGGGGGCTAGCAAAGTTGCCTTTAGCCATTCTTTACCGACACCTGATTTGAGGTGTTTTTCACGTTTTCTGGCAGCAGGCCAGTCATCGGCCATTTCTCTGTAAACGAGAATCCAAGGCCTGTGCCCCTTCGTGAACTTTGATTTTCCCAAGTTGTGCTCTTTCAGCCTAACAGTGGTATCCTTGGCAATGCCAACGTACAACGTGCCGTCCAGCTCACTTCTCAAGGCATATACCCAAATCATAGAAGGCAATAAAAAATGCCGCAACTCATTCATATTGAACAGGTTACGGCACGGTGATTTTGTTTTGGTAGTCCCGACGGGAATCGAAAATATTTCACAATAAATTGATAATCAATTATCTGTGAAATTAATTTTTATTTTAGTGAAACATTTTGAAGCGCTATTTGGGGTCGGAGCTACATTAAATTGTACCTGCAAATTTCTCAAAAAAATTCAATTGAAGCAAGCATTCTCAAAAGCCTAGCCGCTTCACCCTCCTTTTTTCTAAGTTATTCTCAACCCCGCCTCTTCATGCCCCTTGAAAGCATTGCTCCTTTCCAATAACACTTTCATGGTCTCCATATCATCCCCAAAAACGGTGGCACTAAACTCATGTGCCCGTTGCAGCATTCGAAGGTAGGCGGCGGGGTCGTGCTGGCGGGTCAGGCGGCGCAGGGCGGTCATATAGTCATCCCGGTAAACGGTGGGGATGATGATTTTGGACTGGCCATGTTTGACCAGTTCAGCGTTCATCATCACCCTGGCCATGCGCCCGTTACCGTCAAGGAACGGGTGAACTTCGCTGATGAGGAACATCATATATGCTGCCTTGGCAAAGGGGTCGGTTAGGGCTTGGTAAAAGTCGAAACCCATTATCAAGGTGCCTCTCACGAGCAAATGGTCAACGAAAAAAGAATCGCCCGCCCGGTTGTTCTTGTCCTTGAAATGGCCGGGGTTCTTCGAGGCCCTGGCGCTCAACAGCAGTTTGTGGCGGTACAGCAGGATGTCAAGCAGGGCAGCTGGGGTTTCGGGGACGGTGTTCATTTCCTCCCGATTACTCACCAATTTATAAGTGCCCAGCACATCGTGCGAATCCTCGCTTCGGGAAGGCATGGGCTGGTTTGTTTCGATGATGCGTATGGCATCCTCCAATTCAAATTCGGTGCCTTCGATATAATTGGAAAAATAGGCTTCGAAAAAGGCGAAGTTCCGAAACGAGCGGTCGGAGGTATTGTGGTCTGGCCTGTCCGGGAAAACTTCCCGCTTCAATGCTACGAACAGCTTTTCAAATAGCGCCAATCGGGCAGGGTCGTAGGGATGGCCGAATGCCCTTGCCATTGCCAACGGAGAAGAAAGGATGTTCGATGGCCGTGAGGCCAGCATTGCCCCAACCAGCTTGTTCAACTTCTCAAACTCGGCTTCCATGCCCAATTGCAGGGCAATTTCCCTTGCCTTGTCTCGAAGCTCGTTCAGGCCGTTTTCGCCACGGGTTCGCACGACTTGCTCCAGGCGGTTTTCCACTTCCACCAGCGGACAGGTCTTTGACTCCGGGCCGGACTGCCGGGAGCTTTGCAGGTTTTCCAGCAGTGCCCGCTCCAATTGCGAGGCATAGAGTTCGCCAGACAAAGGGTTGTCCCCTTCAATGTGGCCATGCCCTTCCAAAAAGCGCAGCATGATGCCAGGCAAGGGTATCTTCTTGGTGTAGGAATAGGTCAGGAAAATATGCCCAGCCGCCGTGGGCTGAAACTCCAGCGCCGAGCGGTGGCTCAACACCGCACCCGGATACAGCCTGCCAAGTATGGTAAACAGGTTTCGCCGAACCAGCGTCTCAGGGCTGTCGGTAAAATTGGGTGAATAGATACGGGCGGCAATCTTCCTGATTTTGCCCGCTTTTTCCAGCTTAGACACCTGTTTGCTGACGGCTGAGTCGCTGGAGGAGAAGATGATTTCTTGGAGGTGGATGGGGAGAATATTTTCCATTAGGATGGTTGTTTGGGACAAAATTGGCAAATATTTTCCAGTAAAACCATGTTTTGTGATAAATATTTTCTAGTAAGAAAACCCGCCTTAAAGCAACTCAACCTAAGCAAAGCGCTCAATCTTATTGATTTTTATATGTCAGCCGGGGGAAACTAGGCCGTGAAAAACAGCATGTATTTGCCGTGGTTGAGTATGAAGACAAGGGAATCCGCTTTCATAAAGCAGCTACCCCACTTTTGTTGAGTAACAGGTGACTCAAGTAGAAATGTTTTTGGGAGCAAATTGCTTTTGAAGGGAGCTAAACAACCTCCAAACCAATTTCATCAACAATACAACTTCAAAGAAGCCTAACCATCGAAAAATCAAATCGGGTGAACGATACCCCTATCAAGATTGAACACAAGGTTTTCTTGACATGGGTATCGTTCGATTTTTATCATTAAAATCCCCTCTAACCAACCCCATAAATTGGGCTAAACACTACTTCGCATCAGACAATTGAGCAAAAGTTGAATTGAATACTACTAGGTGATTTATTTAGCTTCTTTGGCTTAACTAAACTTCATTACCCAGGTAGAACCAGTCCATATTTTAGATTCAAAATACTTGACAGTAATGCCCCCAATTCTAATTGACTCGGTATGATGAATCAGCGAACCAAGGTCACATCACCTGTTAATTCTTTTTCTTCGCCATTGATATAATTAATTCTGGCCTTCCATGCAAATACCGCAGGGTTTAACAGAATGCCCTTGTGCTCTCCGTTCCAGCCATCCTTTTCCTCATTTGCCGTAAAATTATAATTTTCAAAAACCCTATTCCCCCATCTGTCAAAAACTTCAAAAGTCATTATTGTATCAACGTTGTTGCCAGCGTAAATCATAAAGACATCATTATTTCCATCGCCGTTTGGCGAGAAAGCATTTGGAATGTATATGCCCCCATCATTATTTACGCTCACGCGCATTTCATCGGATACCGTACATCCTTTTTCATCGGTCAAGGTAATGGTAAAAACGTCAGACTGAAAGGGCCATGCATAGGTGTTCAAATTGTAGGGTGCGTCTATTTCCTCATCAGAATTCAACGAAGTCCATACCAATGACACATCGCTTGAAGAAGAATAGGTTGCATTCAACAATATGCTGTCGCCCAACCTAATGTTCTCATCATTGCCAGCTTGAACAGTATTCTTGTTTTCCACAACTTCGACCAGCTCTTTTTTCCGCAATGAACAGCCTTCAATATCTAGTTTAATCAATTCGACCCAATAACTACCCGGCCCTAACGGGTCAAAAATAAGAGTATCGGGGGCTATCGAGGGAACTTTAAATTGTCCATTCCCCCATTTTATGGTATCCACTAAATCATGCAAAATTAATTTGATTTTATCACAGACACCGTATACTTCTGCTTCAATCCCATCACCCTGATACTCACCAATTTCAACCACCGAAGAAGTAAACCCAGGGCACAAGGATATTGAATCAAGCGCCTGTGCATAAACGACGAGGTTCCCGGATGATGTTGGAGTGTACCAACAAGTACTTGAATTGAAGACAGTACCTTCAATTTCAATACTACCATTTACGATTGGTTCGCTGCTGGTGATTTCAACCCGAAGAGGTTCGTCAGCACATCCACCTTGTCCGAAATTTATATTGAGAATCGCTGCGGGATTTACAAGAACATCAACAGTATCGTGTTCTACACCGCAACCATCGGTAGCAGAAATAATTGCCTTGTACATGCCGGGAGCTGCATATTTGTATGCAAAAGGGCTGTTTGCTGTAACCAGGTATGTTCCCGTGCCATCACCAGGGTTTAAGTAAACCTGTCCAACCCAAGGAGATGCAAATGGCATGAATACCAAAGTGTCGTTTTGACAAATTTCGTCATCAGAAATTTGAAGCCCAGCATCAAAATTGTACGGAAATAATTGAAATTCAATTGTAGCGGAATCAGGGCTACATAAAGAACTGAATATAACCATCGTCACTTGAATCGTTATTACGGAATCAGTTAAGTTATTGTAAACCATTTCGGTCAAATGATCTAAAACTTGCCCGTTTCCATAAATTACCTGCAATGAGTCGAAATTGCCAGTTGACAAATTAACGAACGATGCAGTAAATGGAGGGCAGAAAATATGGTTTGCGCCAAGCGGCACTAATTCAAAAGCAGCATTGTAAACTGGAGGCACAACCAAGGTATTTGAAATCACAACAGGTTGGCAACTATCCATAACGGTAAGCACTATATTGTAAGTGGCGGTATCTTCTATCGCTGGGATAAATATGGAATCCGGGATTTCATTTTGCACTACACCTGTCCCGTAATCTATTTCAAAAGCATACCCACCGAATACTTGAGTGCCATTAAAATAAAGTGTTGTGCCATAGCAACCCTGTTGAGTTGTAAATGCCAAAGCAGTGCCACTAGTTGAGGGCAAAACTTCAATTTGCGCCGAAGAACTGTCACTGCATTCACCAATTATTGCTATCAGTTCTACGGAATGGGTTCCTGGTGCCAAGCCGACAAATGGTGGTGGTGAAACTATTTGACCATCAATTTTCCAAACAAATGTATTGCCGACCGAGGCAGTGGAGTTCACTTGCAGCGGCAAATTGCTACATGGTGGGCCAACAACAAAGAATTGTGAGTTTGGAATCAATACTTGGACGGTCGCAGTACTGTTCCCTTGGCATCCAATTGAATTCCATACCGCATAATTTATCGAAAAATTGGTCACCCCTTGCGATAAATAGCTCGCATCGAAAATCGTATCCTGTTGAATACATTGCGGGCATTGCGGGCAACTAAAGACAAAAGAGTCTAAGATTGGGTTGGCAAATGGAATTAGTGAAAATGGAAGGCTCCAAGGGCAAATTTCAATATTTTGAATCTGAGCGATGACCTCTTGGACTTCTATATATGCTGTGTCGCTGCGCTGGCAAACCCCGCTGCCCCTTTTGTAGATGACGGTGTAGAAGCCAGCAGCAGTGGGGTTGAAGGAGTAGGGCGGCCCGGTCTGCACCATGTTGTTGATGGTCAGCACCCCGCCCGGCTGATCGACCGTTATCGCTATCGGGGCGTCGCCGACACAGACCACCGTCGTGTCCACTGTGGGGAGCAGGAAGTTGACCGCCACGGGGCTGGTCACCTCG
>JADLHE010000276.1 GCA_020848965.1 Saprospiraceae bacterium | reverse complement strand
GACTGCCAACTGCCAACTGACGAACTGCAAACTCTACCTACTGATTATCCCGCCACTCGTACACCCATTTTGCTTGGATTTGTTCGAGGTGGGCTTCGGTGCAAGCTTCCCTTGCCCCGGCGAAAGTAGGGATTTCCAGCACCCATTCGATGAGTTCGGTGAAACGGATGCGGTAAATTTTGCCCTCGTTGAAATCATCGCCAAAGCGCTCATAGAGCTTCATGGCAATGTCCTCGTGGTCGCTCCAATTTATGGGTAGGTCTTCTATGTCCTTAAAAGCCATTTTTTGTAATGATAAATGATGAATGATAAATGATGAATGCCCGTCCGCCGACAACCGACAACCGTCAACCGTCAACCGACCACCGTTTCAATGCTCATGCCCGATGATGCGGCGCTGGTCTGGTATTTCGACTTCGATGATGGCGTCCTCGTCAAGGATGACGCACTGGCAGGCGAGCCTTGATTCCAGGCGGGGATTGATGGCCCGGTCCACGAAGTCCTCTTCCTTGTCGGAGATTTCTTCAAGGCTATCGTCGCCTTTTTTCACGTAGATATGGCAGGTGCTGCATGCGCAAACGCCGCCACAGTTGTGGTTGAGATGGATGTCGTTTTCCTCGGTAACTTCCAAAATGGACTGGTCCACAGGCACATCGTTGACTGTGACTGGTGCAATGGATTTATCCTCGAAGGTGAATTTGATGGTGGCCATAATTTCTAAAATTGCGCAAATGTAGAATTTGTCTAAACAACAGTGGTATGGCCGGAAGGTTTTTTCTATTCAACAAAACTGAAAAAGGGATTTGAGCTTACTGCACTACAATCAACTTGCCAGTTCCCAATACTTGAACGCCCGCCTCCTTCACCTCCCAGAAGTACAGCCCCGGCGCTATGCCCTCCAGCCCGACCACGCTCCAGCCGGGCATGAGCCGCTGGGTGCGCACCACCTGCCCAGTGGTGGTGCGCAAGGTGAGCATGGCCAGCCGTGGCAGGTAGCCCTCGCCGATACGGAAATTGGTGGCCGACTGGGCGGGGTTGGGGAAGACACTGACAATTGGTGCTTCTGCCGGAACCATGCCCTCCTCGGTGGCAGATGGCGGCGGCGGTGGCGCATCTATGCCCAGCGTATCACAGGTGCTACCCGGTAAGTCGTAGAGGCGGTAGTTGGGGAAATAGGATAGCTCGGTTTGGGGAAGTTTGCCAGGGAACACAAGTCCACCTAACTCAAGTTCGCAAGCTGTGCCCAAGCTGTCGGGTTGGTGAATCACATGGAAAGCAACCGTATCGTATATTGATGTAACGTATATTTTACCATTGGGAGCAAGCAAAGCCTTGGCTATTTGACAATCATAATTACTTCCAGGAGGGCAGGCCAAAATGATTTGCCAAGAATTTTGAATATTGCTTGCATTCAGGTCGCATTGCGCCACATAGGTGCCTGTTGAATTGCCATAGCATAGATAAAATCTTTTGCCGGAAGGTGAAAAAACAATATCAACATAACTCATCTCTCCCATTGGATTCGACGGCGGAACATCTATCAGCACGGGGTTGCTTAACAGGCCCGTACACCGGTCAAAGTCATAAAACTGAAGCAAACCCGTTAACTCTGGAAATGAACTAATGTGTTGTATATAGTCGAATACAGCATACTTCGTACCATCAGGTGAGAAAAGATTGTAGCCTAACCATTGTTTTGGGTCGTTGTTAAATCCGATTTCTTGTACTTCCGGTGTGGAAAAGCCATCTGGTGTCAGCAATATACGGTAATATTTAGGTTCATTGCGGTTTGGGACTAATATCCACCAGTCTCTGCCGTTTGCGTGGCGAACGGCTCCTGCATGGTTAAAATTGACATCCATATCTCCTGTCAGTATAGGCACGTTTTTCTCTAGCACCTTGCCCAGCCCATTGTTGGCGGTCATGTCAATAAGTGCATAGTGTAGTTTTATCTCAAATATGCCCATTCCTTGATAATACGCAGGGTACATGTATAAAAAATAACAGCGGGTACTATCCCCCGGGGCGGGCAGAAAAAAGCTCCCATTCTGTATGGGGTTCTGACCCGTATTGTGATTATAGCCTACGTTCAGGCTATCTCCGTTTTCCATCAAAGAATCCATTTTGTTGTTGATTTGGCGGCAATTGGTATAGAAAAGTAAATCACCATCCTTATCGCAAAAAACGGCATGCGACCTATCCAAATCAATGTATTTGTCCTTTTGGCTGACATAGGGTGGGGTTTCCCGGAAATCAATGTGAAAAAGAGAATTTACATTGTCCAAAATCCACATATTGTCGTACAATTGTGCATTTGTATGTATGCAAAAAAACAATGCTGAAATTAAAGTAACATATTTCATGGAAAGGAAATTAAAAACAGGGCACTGGAAGGCCAATGCCCCTTAATTTAAAGTGAATTTTTATTGTTGAATCAGTTTAAGTGTCTGCATTGCCCTGCCATTAGCTATCAATTGAACGAAATAAATGCCCGCTGGCAATCCGTTCAACTTGATGCTTCCAGCAGCTGAATCGAGTTGGTACTCGGCCACGAGCCGCCTATACGAATCTATTACTGTAAGTTTGCCCAGTTCGCCTTTGCCAAGTTGATAACTAGCAGTACAAATCCCATCCGTTGGATTTGGGTAAAGCCCCAATTGGCCCATTTCGGGTCTTTGCAACAGGTTTATCTGTCCTCCTCCCATGCCTGTTGTGCATTCCTCGATTGGAAGGTTGCTGTTGGTCAACGCCCCATAGAGGGAGATGGCGGTCAGCACGGCAAGTCCGCCCTCCGCTGGGCATTGGGCGGCGATGGCCTCCAAGCTGGCGAGTTGGGCAGGTGTGGCATCGAGGTTGCCTTTTCCGAGGGTGTTGAGGAAGATGTCGTTCACCTGTTTTTCGTTTTGCTCGTAGATGGCCACGGCATTCACGGCTGCGTTTAGCGACAGCAGGTTGTTGGCTGTTGCAATCCGGTCTGTCAAGATACTGGCCTCAATGCTGGCATTTGCATCGTAAAGCATTACAGTACCCGTTGTGCCAAGTCTTCCTACCTCCCCACAAAGCTACACACCCGCCCTCGGAAAACGCACATTTCCTTGCTCGAACTTTTGCTTTTTCAGAAAGACTATAATGCTGCTGGAATTAGAAGGTAAAAGACTTGCGCCAAAGGGTACAGCCTATTTCACCCCATCTGACCCCCTACCTCAATCCCCCGAAATCCCCTCTCAGCCAAGCCAACTTCAACTGTATTTGGCCTGACTGCGATTGCAGCGTGGCCGACTGCCCTTGCAGTCGGGTCAAATAAAGCCACAGATGGATTGACTGTGGTTTAAGCCATACCAACTGACCTTGCAGATGGGGCAAATAAGCTTGCAGTTGACTTAAATAAGGTTGCAGTTGACATGACTGCAACCTTATTTAAGTTAACTGCAAGGGCAGATGGCACAACTTTGGGTGCAGTCGAGTTTTAAATATCGGAAATCAGACTTTCCACCCGTTGTGCCAAGTCTTCCTACCTCCCCACAAAGCTGCACACCCACCCTCGGAAAACGCACTGTTCCTTGCTCGAACTTTTGCTTTTTCATTAAGACTTGGAAGCTGCTGGAATTAGAAGGTGCAAGACTTGCGCCAACGGGATGATGGTTGCTTTCGGCATAACCTACCAAGACATTGAACCAGCATGTGCTTGTAGAAAACCCTGCGCCAGCGGGGAAGAAGGCATACTTGGAACAGTAGGGGGTACTTCTTTTTAGGAAGAAAACATACTTGGCATGACGGGTCATCTACTATGAATAAAAAAATCACCTTGATACTCTTTAAATACAACAATTTTTTTGTTATTCCACAGATGTTTAATCACATCGCCACGAAATTGCTGCGGGATATTTTCTAATTTGAACAAGCCTGATGGGCTGAGATTTTCAGAAATAAATAATAAAATTTGGCTGGAATCAATTTTATGCCCAACCGGATAAAAATCTGAAGTGCTTTTTATTTTATCTAATTCAACCTCATTCAGCAATCTCCTTTGAGTGATATAACTAGTTCTATCATCTCGACCGATACTTAGGTCTTCGACGCTATATGCAGTGATTTTATAAAGTTGTTGATATAGGCAACAAATTTCGCTACCATCTTCCGCTCTAATACATATGAATGTATTGTGTCCAACCCTATTGAAGCTATCTGCTTTTTTCGAACAGGATGTTAAAATTATCGAGGCTATTAATATGAAGGTTTGCAATACTATTTTGGTACTCATGGATTTTCTAATTTATTTTTAGTAGTTTCATATTTGACGGGATGCATCCTTACAGCTCGTGACTAGCGGTGCCGTTTTTCAATTGGAGACAGGTGGTGCGACAACGGGGTAATGATGCTGTGCGTCGGCAATTATAGTCAGATAGTAGCTCATATTCCTCACTCCAACACCATCAACTTGCCAGTTCCCTTTCCCTCACTAAAACCGCCTCCCCAATCCCCCCGTATCCTGTATCCTTTTTCCGTAGGGGATATTGATGAAGTCCAGTTTGCCCGGTTTTACCCGAATAAAAAAGCTGTAGGAGCCGAACTGTGGCTGCCACGACACGCCCATTTCCCAGCAGTGGAGGTCACGGGCAAAGGAGAAATCGGGGTAGGTGATTTTCTTGTTCTGGAAGTCGTAGCCGAAGTTGCCGACGATGATGTTCCAGTTTTGCGTGAGCCGGATGCTGCCCCGACTGGAAATGGTGTGCGCCGTGACGGCGATGGAATCTTTGCCCGTCTTGGTATTGTATTTTTGGCCCAAGGCGAAATTGTGCTGAATGCTGAAATCCTCGAACAGGCTAAGGAAGTCCTCTTCCCGTTTCACTACATCGGCTACGGTTGGTTCCGTGCCTTCGTCCCTTTGTGGTTGATTGGCCACTTTTTTATCGGTGCTTTCCCCTTTGATGAAATCACGAAGGCGCTCCACGGTCAGGTTGGTGCCGAGGTTCACGCTCCAATTGGCCATGCGCAGGTACTTCCCGCTGGTCTCCTTCATGAGCTTGTTGATGCGGTTGCCTGTTTTGCGATTGAAATCGTAGGGGTCGAGCACCATGTTGAAGCGGAAGGAGGTGAGGCTGTTGAAGAAATTGGTGTTGCCGCCGATGTTGATGACGCTCCATTGCATGGAGTCCGCTGCAAAATTGTAGTTGCCGTTGACGCCGATGGAGTTGAAGAGCTTGATGTTCTTCAGGGTCGAGTCCCTTTTCTGAAAGATTTTGGCTTCAAACAGGTTGCCGAAGCCATAGCTGAGCGCCATTTGCTTTCCGGAGGTACTGGGCTGGTCGAAGCCGCCCAATCGGTTGTTGTCGAAGATACTGTAGCGCAACTTTTCGTCGTCCCGCAGGTC
>JADLHE010000275.1 GCA_020848965.1 Saprospiraceae bacterium | reverse complement strand
TAGCCTGAACATTGCAAGTGATTCCGCACATGACCTGCTATCCCGAAGGGGGGCGGAACAAGGCCTGCCATTTCACTTCCCTCCCCTCATCTCCGCCTCAATATTCGGGTTGATTTCCTTGGCCTTTGCCATTAGCTCAGCGGTCTTGTCGGGTTGGCCGATATTGTAGTAGGCGCTGGCCAAGTTGTAATAAGCAGCCGCATTTTTCGGTTCCAGTTCGAGTGCTTTGGAGAAAAATTCCACGGCCTTCTGTCCGTTTCCGCTCACCCCATTGGCCACGCCGAGTAGTCGCAGCGTCTCGTACTCGTTGGGGTTTAGCTCGTAAGCTTTGTTAAGGTAGGTGAACGCCTTTTGGATGTCGCCCTTTTTCTCGCCAAAAAACTGTCCAGCCTGACGGTAGGTGATGGCGAGGTTGTTGCGGGCCTCGGTGTAGTCGGGGTCGAGTTTGAGGGCCTGCTCGTAGGCTTGTATGCTTGCCTCGTATTCTTGGAGGTAGTTGTAAGCATTGCCCATGATGAGCAGTGGGTTCTTGTAGCCGGGGTGTATTTTCATCGCCTCGGTCAGGTGCCCGACGGCCTCTTTCAGCATCTCGTTTTTGCGGGCGGCATTCTCTGGTTTTAGGGACTGGGCGACGAGTTCGCCACCGGTTGCGTTCCGCAATTTGGCGCTGTTCGGCACGGTCTTGATGTCCGTGGTGAAGAGCGTGAAATTGTCCTTCCATGCAGCATTGCGGCTCATGGTCTTTGCGCCCAGCGCCAAAATGACCAAGCCGCCTATGGCCATGACTGCCACCTTCGGCTTGCCCCAACTGCCCGTCATTCGATAGACCAGCACCCCGACTAGCAGCGCAAAACCGATGGACGGCATGTAGAGGAAGCGCTCGTTCATGTTCGTACCGATGGGGAAAATGAAGTTCGAGGCGATGCTCAAAGTGACGAGGTAGAACAGGATGGCGTAGCTCAAAACATCCCTTTTTGGCAAACGGACGAGCGCAAAAACCAGCAAAGCCAAATGCACCAGTACGCTCAAAATGACCGACACATTGCCGAAGTTCATAATCTCAATCGCCCTCGGATAATAGTCGTGGCTAAGCGGGTGGGGGAACAGGAGCAGCACCAAGTATTTGCCGAGGGTGAAGAAATTGGTGGCCGTTTTTTCCGCAAAACTGAAATCAACGTATTGATTGCCAACGAGTTTGAGGAAGGGGTTGTTCATTAATTCCCTTGGCGTTCCGCCAAAATCGGCACCCAGTACAGCGAAGCGGATGGCCAAGAAAACCGCCGCTCCGGCGAGGAATGGCACGGTCTGCACGATGATTTTTGAGGTGCTGGCCTTCGTAAAGAACCAATAAGTGAGCGGCACGATGGCGAGGAAGGTGATGGCATTCTCCTTGGAGAGCAAGGCTAGGAAAAAAGCGACCGCCGCTGCCACGTTCAGTCCATTTTTTCCTTCGTAAAACGCCTTGAGCGACAAATACAGCGCCGCCAAACTGCCCAACAAACTCACGATTTCGTCCCGCCCCTTTACGTTGGCCACCACCTCGGTGTGGATGGGGTGCGCAACGAACAGTGCCGCTGCCGCCAGTGCTACAAAAGGCCCGAAGCCCGTTGAACCCGTGGGTTTGCCATCCGGCGAAAGGATTTTCAGCAAAAACCAAAAGACCAGCACCCCCGTCAGGCCGTAGAGCAGCACGTTGATGAGGTGCCCGACGAACTTCACGGCGTTCAGTTGGCCGCCCTCGTTGGGGTCATAGACCGTGTCGCCGTCCTTGTCCTTCATAGGCTGGCCCGCCACGTCCCGCTTTTTCGGGGCAAAAAGCTGCACCTCGGTGGCGTACATCAGCGGCGTGAGCGGGCGGTAGCGACCGCCGGACACGAGCTTTTCCTTGCCTTCCACCTTGAAAAAGCCCCGGAAAGTGTCGTATTTCAGCAGCCCTGCGAAGCCCGCCGTGCCCTTCGTGGTGAATTCGTTGTCGTAGATGACGATGGCGTCGTCCACGGCATAGTCGTGGAGCAGTGTGTTGGCATAGAGTAAAAAGCCCAATAAAAACAGGCCGATGCTGGCAATGCGGCGGAATTTTCCAGCCGAAACGTTTCCGGCGTCGAGGGGCTGCTTGGCAGGTGCGGAGGGTTTGCGTTTTGACATAATTTATCGGTGGACGGTTGACGGCTTGTGGTTGACGGTCTTTGGCGGTGGGCAAAAATAGAAATCACAGGCTTAGTTTCATCTATAAGCTTTCTTGTTCTTCCCCCGCCAAATACTTCACCCCCACCAGCAAAAAGAACAAATAGAGCGACACCCCGAAATTGTTCTCAATCGTGTCTTCCACGAAAAAAGAGGTGAAAATGACGCCGTGCAGCGCCAAAAAGAGCGGGTTTCGCCAGTTTTTTCGATAAAAAAGCGGGAAGAAAAACCCAACGAGGAACAGTGCCAAGCCCACTGCGCCCGTACCTGCGAAGATGGTCACGAACTGGTTGTGCGGCATCCTGAACTGGTAGTCGCCAGCGGCTTTGGCGTCGTAGCGTTGCTGCATCTCCCGTTTCAGGTCTCCCGCCCCTATGCCGAGCAAGGGGTGCTCCCGCCCGATGTCCAGTCCGAGCAGCATGGAAGTGAAGCGCTCCGAGTCGGGATAATCGGCCCCCGTGCCCTGCTTGAACTGGAGGTAATCCCAGCGGGCGTAGTCCACTTTCGCTTTGAAACTGGGCAGGCTCAGGTAGGCCAATACTGGCAATAAGGCCACTCCGGCAATGCCAACAAGGCCGAGAAGGTAGCGTTTTTTGACGAAAACAAACCAAGCGCCGAGCGCCAACAGGGCGACATAAAGCGTGACCAAGCCGCTGCGAACCGACAAAATATGGATGAAGGCGAAGAGGAAAAGCGTCAGCCCGGCGATGAGCGGATTGCTTGCCCTTCTGGTTTGGGCGTCCCCTTGCTGCGGATTGGTTTTTAAGCTGAAATTATCAAACCACAATGCGCCACCACCAAGGATGGTAATTGCCAGCGTGAGGCTGAAACGGATATGGTTGCTGGGAGTGGTCAGGTGTCCGCCCCGCCCGATTTTGGCCATTTCCGCATCGAAATTGGCGATGAAATTGACCAGCACATAGGCACTGATAATGGACATAACCACCAACAAAAAGTACAGGATGGTGTAAACTTCCCTTTTGCGCAGCGGCGGCATGGAGGCAAAGACAAACGGCAGTGCGATGAAGGGCAGCTTGATGCGAAGCCGCTCCAAGGTATAGTGCAAATCGCCCGACCAAGGCCACGAAACCAATACCAACAGAAAGGGTATGGATACTGCCAGCCAAGCCCGGTATTGCCAATAATTGTTGAAATTTTGCTTCAACGTTTCCCTTAGCGTCAGCCGAACGCTGGGGCCTTCAATCTTCAACTGGAACAAAGCCAAGCAAATCAGTGCTATCATCGAAACGGACAGCACGAACTCCGCCGACAGCACCATGCTCACCAGCCAAATGAAGAGGAAGGTAACGGCTTGCGCTTTGTATGATTGGAGGAAGGTTTGCAATGTTAAGGATTGAAGGATTGAAGGCGTGAAGGATTGAAGCTTGTGCTGCTGCCTTGCATTTTATATTTTTTGAATAAACCAATCATTACTTTTGTGCCTTATTTTGACTGGACTTGGCGAGAAAGGTAGTATCCCCGATTCAATCCTTCTCGCCTTCAATCCTCCAATCCTTTATTCAAGATGGATTCATTCGCAAATGTAAAACGCATCATCGAAGAAATAGCAGCGGCCAGTCCGAAGACGAAAGAAGAACTGGAGCAGTTCCGTATCCAGTACCTTGGCTCGAAGAACGTCATCAAGCCGCTGATGGGTGAAATACGCAACGTGCCCAACGAGCAGAAAAAGGAATACGGCCAGCTCGTGAACGAGGCCAAGGACGCCGCCGAGCGAAAATTTGCGGAGCTGCAAGAGTCCCTCGAATCGGCCAGCGACGACGCCAGCTTCGACCTGCTCGACCTCACACGCCCCGGTGAGCCGATGGAACTTGGCGGCCGCCACCCCATCGCCACCACCATGAACCGCATCGTGGGCATCTTCCAGCGCATGGGCTTTGCCATCGCCGAGGGGCCAGACATCGAGGATGATTGGCACAACTTCACGGCCATGAACACACCTGAAGACCACCCCGCACGGGACATGCAGGATACTTTTTACCTATTGAATAGCACGGAAATGCTCTTGCGCACACACACCAGCCCCGTGCAAGCAAGGGTCATGATGGGGCAAAAACCGCCCATCCGCATCATCGCACCGGGCAGGGTGTATCGCAACGAGACCATCAGCGCCCGCAGCCATGCGCAATTCCACCAGATAGAGGGCCTCTACGTGGATGAGGGCGTGAGCTTCGCCGACCTGAAGCAGACGCTGATGTACTTCGCCCAAGAGATGTTCGGTACGCCGAAAATCAGGCTGCGCCCTAGCTTTTTCCCCTTCACTGAGCCGAGCGCCGAGATGGATGTTTGGATTGGCATGGACAACGAAAAAAACTACCGACTCAGCAAGGGTACTGGTTGGCTCGAAATCCTCGGTTGCGGTATGGTGGATCCCCAAGTGCTCGAAAACTGCGGCATTGACTCCACGAAATACTCCGGTTTTGCCTTCGGAATGGGCATAGAGCGGCAGGCCATGAGGCTCTATGACATCCACGACATCCGGCTGTTCTTTGAGAACGATGTAAGGTTTTTGAAGCAGTTCGGTGCAGTGGTGTGATAGTTGGAACTTAGGCAGCAACTGAGCGCTTATTTAGTGGCGAACCAACACGCATAATTGTCTTATATCGGAACCACCTTGCCCGATTGTTCGTACTATTATTTTCGGTCATTTTTTTTCAGAAAAACTAAAAATCACGAAAGAACGGGATGTCGGCGACCTGCAACGAATCCCTACCTTTGCGGCCTTATGAAAAAAGAATTACAACTATTCAACAGCTATACAGGCAAGAAAGAAGTTTTCGAGCCTATCCATGAAGGTCAAATCGGCATGTACGTCTGCGGCCCAACCGTTTACAGCGACGTACACCTCGGCAATTGCCGCACTTTCACTAGTTTCGATGTGGTGTTCCGCTACCTCCAGTTCCTCGGCTACAAGGTGCGCTACGTGCGCAATATCACCGACGTGGGCCACCTCGAAGGCGACGCCGACTCCAACGCTGAGGACAAAATCTCGAAAAAAGCTCGCCTCGAACAGCTCGAACCGATGCAGATCGTGCAGCACTACATGAACGGCTTCCACGAGATGATGCGGGTGTTCAATATCCTGCCACCGCATATCGAGCCACGGGCCACGGGGCATATCTTGGAGCAAATCGAAATGGTGCAGACCATTATTGACAACGGTTTGGCCTATGAGGCCAACGGCTCGGTCTATTTCGATACCTTGAAATTTGCGGAGCAACATGGCGTCTATGGTGCCCTTTCTGGCCGTAAAATCGAAGACCTCCTCGCCGAGAGCCGTGACAACCTGAAGAACCAGGACGAAAAGCGTCACCCTTCCGATTTTGCCATTTGGATAAAAGCCGCCCCGGAACACCTCATGCGCTGGAAGGCGCCTTGGTCGATCGGCTTCCCGGGCTGGCACTTGGAGTGCTCAGTGATGAGCACGAAGTATTTGGGCGAAAAATTCGACATCCACGGCGGCGGCAATGACCTCAAGTTCCCGCACCACGAGAACGAAATCGCCCAGAACTATGGTGCCTGCGGACATGCGCCCTGCAACTATTGGCTGCATACCAATATGCTGCTGATGAACGGCAAAAAAATGTCGAAGAGCGACGGGAATTCCATCATGCCGGGCGAGCTTTTCACGGGCCAAAGCCCGCACCTGAGCAAGGCGTACTCGCCAATGGTGGTGCGGTTTTTCATGCTCCAATCGCATTACAGCAGCACCCTCGACCTCACTGACGATGCCCTGCAAGCCGCCGAAAAAGGCTACCGCCGACTGATGGAGGCGCACAAGACGCTGCAAGGCATGGCGCACCCCGGCGGCGGCTCGGCTGGCAGCTTGGACAAGGACATCAACGCCACCATTGACCAAGCCTTTGCCGACATGAGCGACGACTTCAACACGCCGAAGGCATTGGCCAACCTCTTCGATTTGGTCACGAAAGTAAACAGCCTGAAAGGTGGCCAGCTTTCGTTCAGCGACCTGACCGATGCAACCTTTGCCCGTTTGAAGCAGACCTTCAACGACTTCATCTTCACCATCTTTGGACTGCAGGAAGAGAATTTCGACTCCTCCGGCGATGGCGTGGTGGATGGCCTCATGCAGCTCATCCTCGACATGCGCCAGAACGCCCGCACCAACAAGGACTGGGGCAATTCCGACAAAATCCGGGACGTGCTCAAGGAATTGGACATCGTAGTGAAGGACGGGAAGGACGGGGCGACTTGGGCGAAAGGCTAGGCGATTTACGATTTAGCGATTTACGACTTACGATTGGGGGCAGTGCATAAGCGTCAATGACTTACTTTGCAGAACATGTCATCTTTGGATAAAATACCTTTTTTTCAAGAATTGGCCAATGCTAACAACATCTTGATTGCAGGTGCGGGAGGCGGCTTCGACATCTATGCGGGTATTCCCCTTTATTTGAACTTGCGGGCACAAGGAAAAACGGTCGTGTTGGCCAATTTTTCATTCACTTGGCTGAACGAGACAACCTCCAAGCAGGTCACTGACTATTGCTTTGAAATCCAAGCTTTTGACCATGACCTTTCCAGAAGGAATTATTTTCCTGAAAAATACCTGAAACAGTGGCTAGGCATCAATGGGTTTGACACTCAAGTTTATGCTTTTGACAGGATAGGGGTTCAGCCACTTCGTGATGCCTACAAATTCTTGATTAAGCGCCATCAGATAGATACTATCATTCTTGTAGATGGAGGAACGGATAGTCTGATGTTCGGCGATGAGGAAGGACTTGGCACTCCACAAGAGGATATTTGTTCAATGGCTGCCGTTTATCGTTCTGGCATCAAGCAGCAATACCTTGTCAGCATTGGTTTCGGCATTGACCATTTTCATGGTGTTTCCCATTATCATTTTTTGGAAAATGTGTCAGAACTGATGCGGGAAGGTGGATACTTAGGGCTTTTTCAAGTCAGTAAGGAAATGGAAGAAGGAAAAAGATACGTTTCCGCTGTCGAATTCGCCAACAAACGGATGCCAGAGCGAGAGAGTATTGTCTCAAATTCCATTGTAAGTGCCATCAAAGGGGAATACGGTGACTTTCACCAAACATCCCGCACGCAAGGAAGCAAGCTATGGATTAACCCGTTAATGTCCATTTATTGGTGCTTCGACCTGCGCTTTGTCATCAAAAAGAACAAGTATTTCGAGTACATCAAGGACACCAACACCATTGGAGAATTGAATGGTCAACTATCAAAATACCGAAACGAAGCGGCAACAATGATTCGTCAAAAGCAGCCACTTCCAATTTAACCTCGAAACAAAAGGCCGGGGTAGGTCGTTCTTAACAGGCTTTAGAAACATCACGTAAATATTCGGTTGACACAAGGCAGTTTTCGGTCGCTTCGCAATGGCGCACCGTCCACCGTCCACCGTCAATCGTCCACCGATAAAATTTATGTCAACCTACAAATCCGATGTCGAAGCTGTTGACGCTTTGGCAAGTGCTTACAAAGAACTCAAAAAAGAAATCGGCAAGGTCATCGTCGGGCAAGACGATGTGGTGAAGTCGGTCATCATTTCACTGTTTTCCAATGGGCACAGCTTGCTCGTAGGTGTGCCGGGCTTGGCAAAGACCCTGCTCGTGAGCACCATCGCCGAAGTGCTCGACCTTGGCTTCAAACGTATCCAGTTCACGCCTGACTTGATGCCCTCGGACATCACCGGCTCCGAAATTTTGGGCGAAGACCGCCACTTCAAATTCAACAAAGGGCCACTTTTTTCCAATATCGTCCTCGCTGACGAGATCAACCGGACTCCGCCCAAAACGCAGGCGGCCCTGTTGGAAGCCATGCAGGAGCGCTCGGTGACAGTGGCCGGAACCCGCCACACCTTGCCAGCACCGTTTTTTGTGCTTGCTACGCAAAACCCGATTGAGCAGGAGGGTACTTACCCATTGCCAGAGGCACAGCTCGACCGTTTCATGTTCAATATCCCGTTGGGTTACCCCTCATATCAGGAGGAAATCAATGTGGTGAAAAACACGACGAGCAACGTGAAAGTGGAGCTAAAGCATATCTTGAACGATACGCAAATCCTTGCTTTTCAGCAGCTTGTACGCAAAATACCTGTGTCGGACAACGTGCTGGAATACGCCGTTGGCCTGGCCACCAAGACCCGTCCCGGAACGGAAAGGGCAACAGCCAAAGTCAACGACTATATCTCTTGGGGTGCTGGCCCTCGTGCTTCGCAATATTTGGTGCTGGGCGCAAAATGCCACGCCGCCGTCTCTGGTAAATACTCGCCGGATATTGAGGACGTGAAGGCCATCGCCAATTATGTGCTGCGCCACCGCATCGTTCGGAACTACAAGGCCGAGGCAGAGGGCATTACGGAGGAGATGATTATTCAGAGCTTGTTCTAGTAGTCATTGAGTCATTGAACATTAGTCATTGAAAACGGGCGGGGCCGACCAGTTGCTGGTTGGCCCCGCTCATTTATTTTACCATTTCCACCGCCACCCTCGCCGCCAGCCTCGCATTGTTCAGCACCAGTTCGATATTCGCCCGTAGGCTCTCGCCACCCGTCAATTCCTTGATTTTTGCGAGCAAAAAAGGAGACACCTCTTTTCCCTTAATGCCCAATTTCTCTACTTCCGCAATGGCCGCTTCCGTAGCGGCCTGAATGGGTGCTGCTTCTGGTTCGTGTTCCACAGGGATGGGGTTGGCGATGATGATGCCGCCCTGCAAGCCTGCCAACCATTTGGTTTTCAGCACCTTGGCGATGTCGACGGGGGAGTCGAGGCGGCGGTCAACGCCGTGGCTGCTTTTTCGAGTATAAAAAGCGGGGAACTCATCGGTCTGGTAGCCGATGACGGGCACGCCGTGGGTTTCGAGGTATTCCAGTGTGAGGCCGAGGTCGAGGATGGATTTTGCGCCAGCGCAAACGACGGCGACGCTGGTTCGGGCAAGCTCTTGGAGGTCGGCGGAGATGTCCATTGTCTCGGCAGCACCCCGGTGTACGCCGCCGATGCCGCCTGTGGCGAAGATGCGGATGCCCGCCGCTTCGGCAATGAGCATGGTGGTGGCAACGGTGGTAGCGCCCGGTTGGCCGCTGGCCAATAAAAAGGGCAAGTCACGGCGGCTGACCTTGGCTACGTCCCGGCCTGTTTTTCCCAAGTATTCGATTTCAGCTTCGGAAAGCCCGGCCTTCATTTTTCCATCCAAAATGGCGATGGTGGCGGGTACTGCGCCATTTTCCCGCACTGTTTTTTCTACCAGCAAGGCGGTCTCTACATTTTGGGGGTAGGGCATTCCATGCGAGATGATGGTGCTTTCGAGGGCTACGATGGGTTGGCCACCGTCGAGCGCAGCTTTTACCGAAGGTGAAATTTCGAGGAAGGAATTCATTGTGATTGTAGATTATTGATTGGGGCAAAATTGCACCTCGAAGCGTTATAAAACAAAAAGGGCATAGCCGAAGCCACGCCCTTTTTGCTTTTTATGGAAAGAGAATTGGGGGCAAGCCCCCTTTTTTCCTATTACTTCCTGCCGAAGAGGTTGCTCAGGAGGCTTTTGCCAACCATGCCAGCAATATCATCCATAGCGGAGCCGTCGCCGTCCTTGTCGAGGAAGCGATTGGCCATGTTCATCAATGGGTTGCCAGCTTGTTGCTGTTGGCCTACGCTGTTGGTGAGGAGGCCGGCGATGCCGGAAACGTCAAGGCCCTGCTGTTTTTTCTGTTGGCCGAGCATACTCATGACCATTGGCGCAAGGGTCATCATGAGGTTTCCAGTTTGGCCGCTGTCGAGGCCGCTCATCTTGCTGATCATGTCAACGGCACCGTTTTGGCGGTCGCCGAGGATGTGGTTGAGGATGCCAGCACCGTTGGCTGCACGGGACTGTTCGGGGGCTACCTGCCCGCCGATGAGGCCCATGAGGTTGCCGAGCAGGCCGCCGTCGTGGTCACGGTCAAGGGCGTTGTTCAGGCTGGCAGCACCTTCGGGTGTGGAGGCGTTTTTGGCCAAGCCGCTGAGCAGCGTGGAGACGATGCCTTGGGCGGCAGTGGCAGTCTGGGCGCGGTCGGCACCACCGATTTTGCTGCTGAGTTGGTCAATGATGTTTTCATCCATCTGACCGTGGAGTAAATCAAACAAGTTACCCATGTGATTCCTTTTTATTTTGGTGAAGAAAATTGCCGCCTGCGGCAGCACGCAATTTTGGACGCAAAAAACCAGACAAGTATCGGTAAAAAACGATGTTTATTTTCCCTTTCAACTTCCTAGCCTTTCCTACGTGCGTCCAAAGTTAGTAATTGCCCCATTATTTACACGAAATCAAAACTGGAAGCTGAAATTGTTTTTTTTCAAATAAAACATCCTACCTTGCTTTGCCTTTTTTGGGCTACCAAAACAAACACTTTGTATGAGCCGGGAACTACACAGCCCATCGGAAGAAATCATCGCACAGACAGACATTGCCTCCTTGGCACAGCAATATGTCCTGAACCTTTTCAACCAGAAGAACGACGCCAGGTTGGTGTTCCGCACCTACCGCCAAGCAGTGGAAATCGTGAAGACGGTGAACAGTCTCGCACAATCCATTGGCTCCACGGCCTCGGAATGGGAGACGGCGGCACTAGCTGCTTGGTTCAGCAATGTGGGCTATCTGTTTGACTACCAAAACCCAGCGCCACGGGCCGTGGAAAAGGCGGAGAAGTTCTTCAGCGCACACCCACAATTCCCAACAGAGAAGGTTGCGAAGGTCACGGAGGCCATCAATGCGCTGTACAACGACCAAGCCATGCGCACCAAGGAGGGGCAATTGCTTTCCGATGCCGTGAACGCTGTACATTATAGCAGTGCTTTTTTTGAAAGCTCGCCACTGATGCGCTTGGAGCAAGAACTTTTGGTGAACCGTCATTTTACCAAAGAGGAGTGGGAAGCTTACCAAATGCACTTGCTAATGAACGTGCGTTTCTTCACCTCGCAGGCAAAACTGAACTATGAACCTACCATTGGCCACCATATTCTCACCCTAAAAGAACGGCAGGACAAGCGCCACCGAAAGGAGCAGCAACCCCAAAAACAGCAGGGCGACAAGAAATTCCAAGGCTTCAAGGACAGGCTGTCGCCCGGTGCGCAGACCTTTTTCCGCACGAATTACCGTACGCACATCAACCTGAGCGCTATTGCCGACCAAAAGGCGAACATCATGATCAGCGTGAACGCCATTCTGATTTCAGTGATGATTTCGGTGATTTCGTACCGCAACATTACCGAGACGATGCCCGCCGTGCTGATGCCCGTGGTCATATTTCTCGTCACGGGACTTTCCTCCCTTATTTTTGCGGTGTTGGCCGCACGGCCAAAGGTCACTTCTTTCATCAATGACTCCACGCCGATTGAACAGGCCAAGCGCAACCTCATGTTCTTCGGGAATTTCACCGCCCTGAAATTGGAACGCTATGAACAGCTGATGGACGACATGTTTCAGGACAGCGACCTGCTCTATGGCAATATGACCCGTGACCTCTACCACCTCGGCAAGGTGCTCGACCGCAAGTACCGCTTCCTGTCTATTTCCTATAATATTTTCATGGTGGGCTTCGTGGCCACGGTGCTGCTGTTTATGGTGGTGTTGTTCAGTTAATCCTCTCACATCTCTCACCCTCTCACTCTCTCACTCTGCTCCCCTCAATCCACCAATCGCCATGAAATGCCCATCCTCATGCCGCCGTTCTGGTAGCCGAAGGGCATCGGATAATTGGCCGTTTGGTAGAAATAGGTGGCCAGCGGCGTGGTCAGCAGGTTTTCGATTTTGAAGAAAAAACGGAAGGTTTTCACCCTAAAACTTAGGAAGGCGTCGAGCAGTGGCGTGAAGGATAGCTCTTGCTCATTTTGAATATAAAACTGCCCGATGAGGGGGTTGTATCCTGGTGCATTGTAGGGTGAGGTCAGGCGGGCATCCACACCGATTTTAGTGAGCATCACTTTTTTGAAAATCTTGCCTTCCAAGTAGAGGCTGTGCTTGGTGTAGAATTGCGGCAGCGGCAACACATCGGAGGTGGTTTGCTGTAAAAAAGCCGAATTATCGAGGTGCAGTGGGCCGAACTTGAAGTCCTTCTGCGCCGTCAACTGCACGATGCTGAAAGTGCCGCTTTGCCGGGGTTGCCCAAGTGAATCGAAATAAATCAAGTTGTTCAAAAGATGGTACTGCCCACCTACCGAGAAGCGGATTTGCGGTAATGCGTATTCGCCCGCCAAACTGGTTTCGAGGGTGCGCCCAAAACTGTTTTTCCAAATTTCCTGCTGGGTCACATAAAAGCGTTGCGGCAGCAAAGAAGGTGAATACAACTGGTTGACGGCCTCCACCCGCAGTGTCCCGATTTTTTTCAGATTTAAGGACAGCTCGCCACTTAGGCGGAAGTCGCCCGCATTGGCCCCGATGCCCAGATGGGCGTAACTGCGCAACCGAAGCCGCTCGCCAAGCGAAAAATTGACCCGACCAGTGAGGAAGACATTGTGAATGGTGTTGGTATCTGCGGGTTCTTGGCTCAGGAAGTAAGCTGAGTGCGTTAGCCCAAACTCCACAAGGTCACTTTCCTTCTGCAAGGAGCGGCTGGATTGGCTCGTGTCTGGAGCTGTTTGCTGCCGTAATTTGAAGGTCTGGAGCTTGAAGGTATTCTCCAGTTTTTTAAGCTCCAAATAATGTCGAATGCCCCGTTTATCCACCAAAAAGTCTCGATAAAATGCGCTATCAGGGTCTGCATCAGCGAATTTGTAGCTTTCGCTACGCAGGGCAATTTGGTGGTAAATAGTGAACTGGCGGCGGGTATCGGTTTGCGGTTCATCCCTTTTAGGCGGGCGATTGGCGGTCGTGTCGATTTGGACTTGTTGGTTAAGGGTATCAATGGTTGGTGGAGCTTGCCCGTCCACCGTTTTCCGTCCACCACCCACCGTCTTCTGTCCACCTTTCAGGTAAAAATACTGTGTGTAGGCCAGTTCCCGATTGGCGTTGCGGGTATTGGCGGTGTTCAATTGGATGTCAACTTGATAGGCTGGGATAATCCTGCTGTTCAAGTCTTCGGCTAGGCCGCCGTTGTTCTGCTGCTCAATGGCATTGGAGACGAAGCTAAAATAGCCGTCGTATCGGCCGCTTTTTGGATGAATCCACATACCAGCGGCGGTGGCGGAGTTGCGGGCCTGCTGGAAATCGTAGGAACCGATATTGTTGATGCGGCGGTGTTCTATGGAAAAATTGAGGCCGTTGGCAAAGTTGCGGCTGAAACGGATATTGAACTGTGCATCGCTTTGTGTGGTGCCCTGCGAAAAGCCAGCCTGCGTGTAGGCTTGCGTTATTTTATAGTAGCGGACATCGGCGGTGGTCATTTGGTAGAGGTCGAACTGGTGCTGCCCCACATCGAAGCCACGGCGCCAAGTGGGCTGAAAAAACAAGGGACGAGTGGCAGAGCCAAGGTTGCCTAGGCTGGCGAAATCGAAGCGGCGCTGCCGGATAGGGTCGTATTGATGGGTGTTTTCCAGCAAGCTGTCGCTGAAAGGGAACACATAGTTTGGCTCGTCGGCGTAGAAGAAAAAGATGGCTGAGGTATCGAGCGTGAGCCGCTGCACCCCGGACGATGCGCCTCCACCTCCACCACCAAGCTTGCCTGCAATGCCCCCAAAGCCGCCACCGCCACCACCACCGCCGCCAAATTGGGCATGGGTTGCGCCAGCAACTAAAAGGCTGATTGCCAATGATATATGTTTAAAAAAACGCTGCATGGATGTTTTAGGAAACCGGGTGGAAAACGGTAGTTCTCCTGTTTGGAGGCGTCGTTTTGCCAAAACTTAACACGCTGCATCAGGCCATTTGGCCGTAATAGACTTTGGTCAGGTACCAGAAATCAACCTTGCCATTATCAGAATGCGCCTCAAAGGTATCGTTTAACCCTTGCATGGCGGCGGCGTGGCGTGGATGTTTTTCATCAAAAGCATAGGAACAAGAAAGGTAGCGGCCTTTGACGCCTTCCAAGTCGAAGGTCTGGAGGTAGTCTATTTCGTGGTAGGCAAAGCCATTTTTGCCAAAAAATGGCTTCAGTTGTTCGTCGCCAATGTGTCGGTGGTCAATTTTGTCAAGGTCGGTGGAAAAACTTCGGAGGAAGGCGTCGTAATCCCGCATGAACTCGGAGCGGGCATCGTTGCGGTCGTTCCAGATGAGCAGTACCCAACCGCCGGGTTTTAATATTCTAAGGAATTCCTGCTTTGTGGGCATTTGGTCGAACCAATGGAATGCTTGCCCTGCCACCACGAAGTCAGCGCAATGGTCGGGCAATGTGGTAATTTCTGCTGTGCCATTCACAGTTTGCAGATTGGGAAAATGCCCGAACAGGCGCTCGGCGGCGGCCCGCATATCGGCATTGGGTTCCACGGCAAGGGTGGGGTTATCGTTTTGGAGGAACAACTCCGTCAATTTGCCCGTGCCAGCGCCTATATCCGCAATGACCGATTGAGCCGAAAGGCTCAACTTCGACTCCATAAACGCCAGTAAATCAAGTGGATAGCCCGGCCGAAAACGGATATAGTTCTCGACGGTATTGGAAAAACGGGTGAGGGAATTGGTGGCCATTATTGCAGTTTATGAATGCTTGCCAAAGCAGGAATTTATGGGTAAACTTAGGGATTCTTCTCAACCCCACTGATAAAAGGCACGAAGCGGAAATCGCCAAAATCGGCTTCTTGGTATTCATTTTCTGCTGACTTGGTGATGCGCAGCATTTTTTGGGAGCTGATGCCAACAGGGATGACCATGACGCCGCCCACCCTGAGTTGGTCTAGTAGGACTGCTGGGACTTCGGAGGCACCAGCTGTCACGATGATTTTATCATAAGGCGCAAACTCCCGAAGGCCCTTGGTGCCATCCCGGTAGTAGCAGCGAATATTGGGAAAGCCCAGGCTTGACAGCAGGTTTTTGGCCTTCAAATGAAGCGCTTCCTGCCGCTCCACGGTGAAAACCCTAGCTTCCAATTTGCCCAGTATGGCCGCCTGATAGCCGGACCCAGTGCCTATCTCAAGCACGTGGTCACGCTTTTGTACGT
>JADLHE010000274.1 GCA_020848965.1 Saprospiraceae bacterium | reverse complement strand
TCACTAAATTGGTTGGCCAAATTTAAAACTTCTTCTTTAAGTTTTTTCTCTTCAGCCTCGGCATCATTCAAACTGATGGCCCCAGTGGCCAAATCTTGCTCAAGCTTGATTATGCCATTATAGAGCATGAGCGCCGAATCATATAGAAAGGGATGGTGGTTAAGGCAATGCTCGTAAAGTAAATCAATGGCAAGTTTTGTGTTACCCGCTGAAATCAGGGATTTAACTTGATACGCCTTGTACCGATTGGTTATGATTGACATGCGTCCATTCTTTTAAAAACAGCACAAATCGTCTCAATAATGCATCCAAAAGAATGATGAATGAGACTTATTATTGAGTCATTTGGATAGCTGCCCTGAAAACCCCCTTCGAGTACGACCTTTTCATCAATCCCACCAAGTTTTCATAAGCCGTTTTATCACTCCAAAAATCAACGCCCGTCACATCAATGATGAGAATGGGCACCTCTGTTTCTGATTTGAAATAGTTGAAATAGGCGTCTTGCAACGATTGCAGGTATTCCGCTTTTATGTTCTGTTCGAATTCACGGCCCCGTTTTTGGATATTGGCAGTCAGGTCTTGTACGGAGCGGTGCAGGTAAACAAGCAAGTCGGGCTTTGGGAAAGTAGCATTCAACGTATGAAACAAGCGCTGAAAAAGGCGGTACTCCTCATCGTTCAGGTTGTTTTTGGCAAAAAGCAGGGTTTTTATGAAGAAGTAGTCCGAAACGACCAGCTGTGGAAACAACTCCCGTTGCGAGAGCGATTCCTGCAGTTGTTTGTGCCGCTCCGTCATAAAGAACAGCTCGACGGGAAAGGCGTATCGCTCAGGGTTGTTGTAAAACTCCGGGAGGAAAGGGTTATCGGTGAACTGCTCCAAGATGAGCCTGCATTCAAATTCATCCTCCATCATTTTGCAGAGGGTGGTTTTGCCTGCGCCAATATTGCCTTCAATGGCGATGAAGCCATGTGGGAAAGGGTTCATGTCGTGTGCTTGTCGGTAAAAAGCTGAAATCTGAGCTTCCTTCATAAATAGGTCAGGTTTAAGGTCTGTTCGCCTCGGTTTCATCTTCCAGCATGACCACATCGAGGTCGTCTTCGCTGGCTTCGTAAAGTTCTTCGATGGTCTTTTTGAAGATGGGGTGCTGCTTGTTCGGGGCGATTTCGAGCATGGGCACCAGTGCGAAATTGCGCTCGTGCAAATGCGGGTGCGGAAGTGTTAAATCCTTGGTTTTCAATGTTTTGGCATCGTAAAAAAGGATGTCAATATCAATCGTTCGGGCGCTCCATTTGTCCTCCCGTTGGCGTCCAAGTTCCTTTTCAATATTAAGGATGTCTTTCAGCACCTCTTCCGGTTTCAGGTCAGTGGCTACTTCGAGGGCCTGGTTCAAGAAATCGGGTTGGTCGGTCTTGCCCCAAGGCTGCGTTTCATAAAGGCTGCTGGATTTAACAACTGTGCCTACACGCTGGCCGATGAGCTTGCGGGCAGCGGCAAGGTTGGCGTGGCGGTCACCGAGGTTGCCGCCGAGGAGGAGATGGGTCTTGTGCTTGGACATGGGGCAAATGTAAAAAGACTTGGGGGTTCCCTTGAAATGGATCGAAATTAAGTTGAAAACTGCTGTTTTTGCTGGATTTTTTACACGCTGCGACAAATTTGAAAGCCTTTGCGACGCTTTTGATAACCCTTCGCTTTGGCCCGCCCACACCTTTGCACCATGCTTTTTAAGCAAAAAATTATTCACCAAATCAAAATTTTCAAATCAATGAAAACGTCATTTTTCAGCACCATCCTTTTCATTTTCGTCAGCATTTTCGCCTCGAATCTTGCTGCGCAAAACGATAACCAAGCTAGTTTTGAAACCTATTTGAAAAAGGTTTACACAGCCTATGAAACCGAACCCATCAATGCCGTTGACAAGTTTTACACTGAAAATGCCAGTGAAATTGGCCCAGATGGGAGCTTAACCATTGGCCGGAAGGCACTCGGAGAAAGTTGGAAGCAATTGCAAGGTATGATGGATGCAAAGCCACAGTTCACCTATCAACTCACATCTTGGCGGCTTATCAAACCCGATTTGGCGCTCATCACTTGGGATTCCCACGACAAGTTTTTCATGTTTGGCCAAACCATGGAAAAGGACAACACTTGTGCGGCATTGCTCCGCAAAGAGAAAGGCCAATGGCTCATCGAGTATGACCACCTGACTCCGAAAGTGCCGTTCCCTGACCCAAAAGCCGATGAGTTGGCCATCAAAGCCCTTGGCAATGAGGCTTATGCAGCCATTGCCGCCCGTGACGCTGCCCGTTTTGCCGCCTGCTACACCGAAGAAGTGGACATGATTGCCCCGTTTGGGAACCTCTTGAAAGGACGAAAAACCCTTGAAATGGTTTATTCCGAATTGTTCAAACAATGGGCTAATATGCCTGAAGGCAAGGTCGAAATCAATGGTATGAACATCCGCTTCATCAGCCCAGATGTAGCCATTTGCCAATGGTCACAAAAAGAAACCTCTGAAATTGATGGTAAACCCGCCACAGAAGAAGTAAGCCTATTGAATGCTTGCCAACGGGTGAACGGCCAATGGAAAGTAGCTGCCATGAGCATTACCCCAGTAAGGCCGATACCGGGCATGTAAGTAGATTTACGATTTTAGATTTCCGACTTACGAGGCACAAGTCGTTGAAAAAGAACGCTTTAAGTCAAAGCGACAATCTAAACAAATTTCTAGAGGGTACTTAAGTCAACAAACCCAACTTTTTTGCGCCCATCCTTTTTGTAAAAATGGGTGGGCGCACTTGCCTCATTTATTTCATAAAACTCAACAAACTATGAAAACGGTCATTTTGGCCGCAATGGCCATGCTTTTGCCTTTTTTGGCTGCTTCGCAAAACCTGATAGTCAACCCGGGAGCTGAGACTTTGCCAGTAATTGGCAATGGTTGGACACTTGTCACTGGAAACATTACTGCTGCGGGTTGTGGTGCCAATCCGCCTTGCCAAGAAGGTTCACATCTTTTTTATGCGAATGCATTTGCCAATTCGGAATGCTATCAAATAGTGGATGTGTCGGCCTACGCTACGACAATTGACAACGGTACCCAACAGTTTGACTTTGTGGATTATATCCGCTCCTTTCCACAAACCCCTGCCGACGCTGGAAGGGCCATCGTGGAATACCGCAATGGCAGCGGCACCATCTTAACGAGCTACGACTCTGGGTATCAATCCAATACAAGCGCTTGGATACCCTTGAGCGATACCCGGTTTGCCCCTGTTGGCACCCGCAGCATCAAGGTACGGCTTTTGTCAAAAAGGAACAACGGCACCAACAACGATGCCTACCACGATGACCTAAGCTTAATTGCTTTGGAGGTTCTGCCCGTGGAATTGACTGATTTTCAAGGATTTGTACAAGCTGATGCAATTGCTTTGACTTGGGAAACCGCCTCAGAAGTAGGCAACAATTTTTTTGAAATTGAAAAATCGAGGGATGGTCGGCAGTGGATAGAAGTAGGAAGTATGGATGGCAAAGGCATATCTAATATTGCTACGATTTACCATTTCAAAGACGAACGGCCTTTTCCTGGCGTCAATTATTACCGACTTCGGCAGGTGGATTTCGATGGAAAGGAGATATTTTCAAAGGTGATAGATATTGAGTTTGTGAACGAGGGCGGCAAGTTGGTGGTTTTCCCAAATCCAGCTACTGAGTTTATCATTTTGAAAAATGCCGATGTAGGTGATTTTGAAAAACTGGAGATTTTCGGCAGTGGTGGGAATGTGATATTTACGACAATAGAAGAAATTTCGACCTTAAAAATTGGTACATGGGAACCGGGCCTGTACCATCTCCGAATGATTGGGGAAAGGGGCGTACAATCCAGTTGTTTCTTGAAAAAGTAAAGCAATCTGCTGTTTTGAGCAAATTCAAACGATTATTCAATAAATGACCATGGAAACATTGGGCAGGCACCAGAAAAACCAAATGAATTAAGTGCTAAAAACGAACTAGTTTGAAGCTGAATTCCCTACATTTGAAGGTGCTTTGGAGCACGAAAAAAGCTTTGGCGTTCATCGCAATTTGATGCGGAATGCATTGGTAATCAAATGTATCGAAGATGAAAAACCAGCTTTGCCTGCTTGCCCTTGTAGCGACCAGTTTGCTTGCCTCGCTTGAGTCTTTCAGCCAGCCAGCCTTCACCTTGCCATTTTGGGAGGAATATCAAAAAGCCAATGATTTTCCTCAAAAAAAAGAAGCTTTCCGGAAATTGGAAAAAATCTACAGCCGATACCACATGGACTCGGCGCTCGTGATTTGCGAAGATTTCCGACAGTTCGCACTGACGCATAACCCAGACTATGTCCCTTTCATTGACCTTCGTGTGGCGGCTACCTATACCCGTAAATTGGATTTCGAAAGGGCCAGCAGTATCCTGATTCCGATTTTGGAAAAGGCGGAAAACGAAGGGAACGACTCTTTGAAAGCAAGTACCCTGCTTAATTTGGCCAACCTCAATAAAGTGCAAAAAAACACTGTATTAGCACTTCAGCGGGCTGGCGAGGCAACGGTTTTGCATGAAAAACTGAAAAATTGGTATGAATTGGCTGCCGATTATGTGGCCATTGGGTCAATATACGCTCCAAGCGATACGGCGCTCATTTACTACCAAAAAGCATTGGATTTAAGCAGTAAGCATCATTTGGAGGACGTGGAAAGTGCTGTTTCGAGCAATATGGGAGTCTATTACCATAAGAAAGGTGAAATGGATAAAGCCATTGAATACTATAAAAAAGCTGCTGAAAACCATCAGGTTAATGCCGAAAACAGGTTCAACCTCTGCTTTTATTTATTGAATGTAGGCCATGCCTATAAAAAACTGGAAAACTGGAATGAAGCTAAAATATGGTACGAAAAAGCGATGCCCGTATGCGTATCCAGTGGCAATTTAGAGGGGGTGGGCAGTTATTGGTTGGGGTTAAGCCAAGTTTACAAAGGCTTGGGCGATTATAAACTCGGCTATGAGGCGCAGGCAAAACTGATGGAAACCGAATCCAAATTAAAGGAGCAACAATACAGCCGGGCCACCCAAGAATTGGAAACGAAATATGAAACTGCCAAAAAGGAAACCCAGCTTGCTGCGGAACGGCAAAAGCGGAACAACTTGCTGATTGGTGCGATAGTCGTTGTTTTGGCATTAGGCATCCTGTTCCAGTTTTTGCGCAGCAAACAGAAAATACGCCAAAAAGAAACCGAACTTGCCGCCCAAATCGAACACGCCGAAGCAGAAAAGTTGCGAGAAATGGACGCCCTGAAATCCACGTTCTTTGCCAATATCAGCCACGAGTTCCGTACCCCACTAACGCTCATCGTCAGCCCGTTGGAGCAGATGATAAATGGCAGTTTTCAAGGTGATTTCCAAAAATACTACCGTGTGATGCACCGCAACGGCAAGCGGCTGCTCGACCTCGTGAACCAACTCCTCGACCTCAGCAGGCTCGAAAGTGGCAAGCTGAAATTGCAAGTTGCTGAAAGCGATTTCGCAGGCTTTGTGAGAGCGGTGGCTTATTCATTTGAGAGTTTGGCCGTACGAAAACAGATTGATTATCAAGTGATTGTGGAAGATGCGCCCGCAACTTGCTATTTCGACAAGGACAAAGTTGAGAAGATATTAAACAACCTGATTTCCAATGCCTTCAAGTTCACCAATGACGGAAAGCAGATTATGGTTTCATCGTCCATTGCCGATGGCAAGGCCCAGTTTGTGGTGATGGACCAAGGCATGGGCATCACGGCTGACCAGATGCCACATATTTTTGAGCGCTTCGCAAAAACCGTGACTTCGGAACTGCAGCCCGGCAGTGGCATTGGCTTGGCCTTGACGAAGGAACTGGTAGAACTGCACAAGGGCAAAATTGAAGTGGAGAGCAGGGAAGGTGAAGGGACGATTTTTAGGGTGATGCTTCCAATTTCCCCAACCGCTTACGCATCGGAAGAAACAACAGCGTCAATGTCTGAGCTGGAATCCCTGCCAATCCGAAGCATTGAGGCAACCGCAAAAATGGCCCAAGAATTCAACATAAAAAGCGCATTGGAAATCCTTGACAAGCCTGTTTTGCTCGTTGTTGAAGACAATATTGATGTCCGGAATTACATCGTTGACCAGTTCCGAGGGCAGTACCAAATCATAGAGGCAGAGAATGGCAGGCACGGCCTCGAACGGGCATTGGAAACCACCCCCGACCTCGTCATCAGCGACATCATGATGCCGGAAATGGACGGCACTGAGTTTTGTAAACTATTGAAAACCAATGAGAAAACAAGCCACATTCCTGTCGTGATGCGTCCCGCCCTCGCTGAGCAAGGCGATCGTCTCAAGGGCCTTGAACTTGGTGCCGACGACTACCTCGTGAAGCCATTCGATGCCAAGGAACTGACCGTGCGGGTGGCCAACCTCATTGCCGTGCGGCAAAAACTACAGGAGCATTACCGACGCTCGCTGAACAGCTTTGCCCCAATTGCCCAGGTTGAGGCCGAGAGCATGGATGCTGTTTTCCTGAAAAAGGTCCGGGAAGCCGTGGAAGTCAACCTCGACGACGAGAACTTCAGTGTGGTAGAATTGAGCGCACAAGTTGGCATGAGCCGGAGTCAATTGCACCGAAAATTGTCAGCATTGACGGGCTTTTCACCCAATGAGGTCATTCGGAACATGCGCCTTGAACGGGCCAAACTGTTATTGGAAAAAAAAGCCGGCAATGCGTCCGAAGTGGCGTATTTGACGGGCTTCAATTCGCCTGCTTATTTTGCGAAGTGCTTCAAGGACTATTTTGGGGTGACGCCGAGCGAAGTGGGTTGATAATTTGACTTGATACATATTTAGCTTTTATAGAACTGCTTGAAAATCGTTTCAAGCAGTTTTTTTATCAAAATTTTGAAAAATAAACCAATCGGTCTATTTTTGTCTCAGTTTTAAAATAGAGTATGACCAAATCCGAAAAAACAAGGCTTTTTATCATCGAAAAATCGGCAGCGCTGTTCAACCGGAAGGGGTACAGCGGCACTTCCATGTCCGACATCATGGAGGCTACAGGGCTGTCAAAAGGTGGCATTTACGGCAATTTCAAGCGGGATGGCTTGGACAAAAACGGGGTGAAAGACGAAATCGCCATTGCTGCTTTTGAACATGCCGTGAACCGGGTGTACGATGCCATCCGGGAGCGGACGGCGGTCATTGAGCATACCCAAGACAAGCTCAAGGCTGTTGTTTATTTCTACCGTGAGCGGGTGCTGAACCCACCAGTGGAAGGTGGTTGCCCCATTCAAAACACGGCCATAGAATCGGACGATATGCTGCCTGTGCTGCGGGAACGAGTGCAGGTTGCCTTGGCAGAATGGGAGCGCCGAATCATGCGCACCTTGGAAAAAGGCATCGAGAAAGCTGAGGTTAGGCCCGATATTGATAAGCAAGAATTTGCCACCCAATTCATCGGGACTTTGGAAGGCGGCATTATGCTGGCAAAGGTTCAAAACAGTGTAAGGCCCTTCGAGGTGATGTCAAAGCAGCTTTTGGCCATGATTGAAAATCTAAAACCTTCAAAATAGACCGATTGGTTTAATCAGTCCATATCAACCCTTATCAACCATATCAACTACATCAACCTTATCGCCATGCTAATGACCAAATCCCGCTTTGAAATCCCCAATTTCCAGTTGGCTACGCTGCCACAGCGGCAGAAAAGCGAATACCCATTTTACCTCGTATTCGTGAAATGGGGTTTTGCCGTTTTTGGCCGCATTTTGCCCAAAACTGCTGCGAGCATTGCGTTCAAGCTTTTTACCACGCCCAGAACGAGGGCCGTTCACAAACGCACGGATACTATTATTGAAAGTGCCCGACTTTTTGAGGTCTTGTACGGCAAAACCATACTCAAAGGCTATGAATGGGGCAGGGGAGAACGAACTGTGCTTTTGGTTCATGGTTGGGAATCGAGGGGGACTGCTTTGCGAACTTTCGTGCCTGGCTTGCTCGCTGCGGGCTACCGGGTAGTGGCGTTCGATGGGCCTGCACATGGAAATTCAGGTGGTAAACAAACCAATCTGCCGCATTTTGCAGGGGCAATCAGGGCGGTGCTGAACCAAATCGGGCCAGTTCATAGCATCATCACGCACTCATTTGGTGGTTCCACCACGTCTTTTGCGCTTGCGCACCTCGACAATTCCATCTCCATCGAAAAGCTCGTTTTGATAGCCGTTCCGGCCAATACCCGCAAGGTAGTCGCCGATTTTGCGAAGCTGGTAAACCTGCCCGAAAGGGCCTACGAAGCTGTGAAAGCCATGATACATGCCCGATTGAACGGTCTTTATTTTCATGAAACCGATTTGGAAGTGTCTTTGGCCAAGGTAAATGTGGCCGAGGTGCTGGTCGTGCATGATAAATTCGACCCATCGGTTCCATTTGATTCAGCGGAAGCCATTTTCGAAAAATACGACCATGCCAGCCTTTTGGTCACGCAAGGTCACGGCCATTTTCTGTTGATGAAGCATCCGGAGGTGATTCATAGGGTGATAAATTTTGTGGATGGCAACGAGGTTTAGTTTTCTTCGTAAAATTGCGCCAACAAATCAAATCACAGCTTTATGGACCTTACCTTTCCCAATTTTGCAAGTTTCGATACCTGGATGAGCCTGCTCACGCTCACTTTCCTCGAAATCGTGCTCGGCATTGACAATATCATCTTCATCTCCATTGCAGCGAACAAGCTGCCCCGTGACCAACAAAAAAGAGCCGCCAATATTGGTTTATTGTTGGCCATGATTCTCCGCATCATCCTGCTCTTTGGCATTTCGGTGCTCGTAGCCATGAGTGAGCCGTGGATTCACTTCGACAATGCTTTCATTCACGGTGGCTTGAGCGGCCAAAGCATCATTTTGATTCTTGGTGGCTTGTTTCTGCTCTACAAAAGCACCACCGAAATACACCATAAACTAGAGGGCGAGCCAGCTCATAAGGACGACCCCAAGAAAAAGGGAATGGCTTCCCTTCAAAGCGTCATCATCCAAATTACGGTTATCAATATCGTGTTCTCCTTCGACTCCATCTTGACGGCAGTCGGAATGACAAATGGCGTGAATGGAGCACTTATCATCATGATTATTGCCGTTATTTTGTCGGTGTTGATTATGATGCTATTCGCCGTGCCGGTGGGCCGCTTCGTTGACCAACACCCCACTATTCAGATGCTCGGCTTGGCCTTTTTGATAATGATTGGCTTCATGCTCATCGTTGAAGGGGCGCATTTGGGGCATGTCGCTATCCTCGGCTCAGAAGTGGGCACGGTGCCTAAAGGCTATCTCTATTTTGCCATTGCCTTCTCTCTATTGGTGGAGGCATTGAACATGCGCATGCGCAAAAAGCATACACCTGTTCAATTGCATGGCCCTGGTGAGCAGGCTAAAAAAGACGGCATCATGGATGCAAATGACAAGATGTTTGATACGGAAATTAGCTAAAACATGGGCTGATTTTAAAAATAAAGCGGCAAGACCATTCAATTATGGCCTTGCCGCTTTTGTTTTGCAGGATGATACAACGACTTTACTTCGCACTGCTATTGGTTGGTTTTTTTGCATCCTGCCAGAACGATAAAACAACCCACGAATACCGCACCGTCGAGGGAAAAACGATGGGCACTTACTTCAAGGTCACTTACCAAGACAGCCTGAATCGTGATTTTTTCAAGGCTATTGACTCGATGCTCGTGCAGATAAACCACGAGATTTCGACCTATGAGCCGAACTCCACTATTTCCCAATTCAACAAATCAGCAACTAGTTTTGAGCTGGGCATGGACTTCCGTGCCTACTCGCTTTGCCTTGCAAACCCCAGTCAATGCGGCAAGGTCAGGAACTACCATTTCTATAAAAACCTGGTAGCAGCCCGTGTGGCCAATCAGCAAACCAACCATGCATTTGACCCGACGGTTATGCCCCTAGTCAATTATTGGGGTTTTGGCTATACGCCGCAAAAAGCCGTGGAAAAAGTGGACAGCTTGAAGGTTGATTCATTGATGCAATTCGTTGGTTTTGAAAAGGTTGCGCAGGCCGATAGCAACGGGTTTGTTGTTTTGAATAAAACATTGCCCGGCGTCCAACTCGATTTTGGTGGCACGGGCCAAGGCTATGCCATTGACGCAATCGCCATTTTCCTCGAATTGCAGGGCATCAAAAACTACCTCGTGGACATTGGTGGTGAGAGCCGTGCCCGTGGCAAAAACCACAAGGGCGAATGGTGGACGATTGGCGTAAACACGCCAAAACCCGAAGCTGGTTTGACGGAGTTTACCAAGGTAATTAAACTGGAAAACAAGTCGGTGTCAACCTCCGGCAACTACCGCAATTTTCATGAGGTGAACGGCAGTAAATACAGCCATATCATTGACCCCAGAACGGGCTATCCCAGGCAAAGCAACCTGCTCAGCGTTTCGGTTTTTGCAGAAAACTGCCTCGAACCTGATGCCTTGGCCACCAGTTTTATGGTGCTAGGTTTGGACAAAGCCTACGAACTGGCCAGCCAAATGAAGGGCATTGAAGCCATGTTTATTTACAGCGATGAAAAAGGGAATTTGCAAATCAAACAAACCCCTGGCGTTGCCAAAATGCTGGTCGAGTAGGCCTTAAATGGTTTGAGGTGTTTGATTTGTTTGATGAGTTTGAGTCGTGAGGGCACAATTCAAACCCCTCAAACCCCTCAAACCCATCAAACCCCTCAAACCCATTACCAACTACGAATCCATTCTCACAATTTTCGGCGTAAAGGTTCCCAGCACCTCCACCAAATCCTTTTGGAAATCCATCACTTTGCGGATGTCCTTGTAGGCCATTGGTGCTTCATCCAGGCCACCGCCCATCAGTTCTACGCCGTGAGATTTCAGTACTTTTTTCAGTTCGTGTTGGGTGATGGAATTGATGGCTTTCGTCCTTGACATCAGCCGCCCAGCACC